>UQPL01000137.1:0-5171 GCA_900542895.1 uncultured Collinsella sp.
AAAGCCCGTCTCCTTGGGAGACGCCGCGTGCATGGCTGACAGGGTCGCCGCCAGTACATCCATCGCAGCGTCGAGCACCACGGCGTCCGCCAAGTAGTCCGCATCGCCCACAGCAAGCTTGCGAACAGAGCCCTGCGACACCAACCCGCGCAGTGCGGCATCGACCTCGCCGACACCAAGATCCAAAGCGTCGGTAACATCAACCGCCGTAACTGGCAGCATCTGCAGCGTCAGCCAAGCGCCCACACCGCCCGCGGTATCGCCGGCCTCAAGCGCCGCAAACAGCGCACACTCCCCTTCAGCAAGCTCGCGCGAGCGACGGCAGCGCGAAAGCAGCACACGCCCGCCGCCAATGAGCATAACGGGCGAATACGACAGCACCACGGCACGGTCTCCGGCACGCAGCGGCAGCGGCTCCTCCAGGCGCACCTGCACGGTACGGGTCTCGCCCACCGCCATGGGGGCCTCGCCCTCCAAAAGCATGATGCGGCCGACGACCTCGGCCGTGCCGGCCATCACATGCACGCGCGCGCCCGACTCGAGCACGCGCGGCTTGGCGCCCTCGCGGCCCAAGTAGGTGAACGTCATCATAAAGCGTAACGTCTGACCAAAGCGATCCGCCACACCCAGCATCTCGCCACGGTCAAGCGCCGCGACACCGTCACCGACCAGGTTGAGCGCCACGCGTTGCCCAGGCAGCGCGCGCGGCGTATCGCCATGCACCTGAATCCCGCGCACGCGACAGACCGTGCGTGACGGCAGGGCGACGAGCTCATCGCCCACCGCAACCGGCGCATCGTGCAGCGTTCCCGTCACGACGGTGCCGACGCCCTTGATCGTAAAGCAGCGGTCGATGGGCAGACGCGGTGCGGCATCGGTGAGCTCGGCACGGGCACGGCAGGCATCCCAGCAGGCACTTACCTGCTCGTCGAGCACCGCGAGCAGCCCGTCGATCCCCTCGCCCGTCTTAGACGACACGGGCACAATCGGCGCGCCCGCAAACACGGTACCCGACAAAAAGTCATCGACATCAAGCTCGGCAAGCTCGGTCATCTCGGCATCGGCCAGGTCGCACATCGTCAGCGCCACCACCATATGCGTGACGCCCAGCAGCTCCAGCACATGCACGTGCTCGCGGGTCTGCGGCATCACGCCCTCGACGGCCGAAACCACCAGCACGGCCACGTCGATACCCGTGGCGCCCTGCACCATGGCGCGCAGGTAGTGGGCATGGCCCGGCACGTCGACCAGGCCAACGATCTTGCCGCTCGGCAGTGTCAGCTCGCCAAAACCCAGCTCAACGGTCATGCCGCGACGGCGCTCAACCTCCAGACGGTCGGGATTCTTGCCGGTCAGTGCCTCGATCAGCGCCGACTTACCGTGGTCGACGTGACCCGCCGTGCCAACGATAACGGGACACTCCACCAGCGCTTGAACCTCACTCATCGTGTAACCGCCTTCTCAACGCACGCGACGAGCGTCGACGCCGCCGTCTCGATATCGCGGTCGCCCACAAGCGTACGGACGTCAAACAAAATGCGATCGTGCGAGGTTCGCGTGACGACCGGCGTATCGAAGTCTTGGACGAGCGAGCGCTTGAGCGCGTCGACCGTCAGGCGCTCGTCAACAAGACGCACGGCCACGCACATCGTGGGCAGCTCCACGGTAGGCAGCGAACCGCCGCCGGGAGTCGACGACTCCTCGACGATTTCCACCTGCACGGCGCACGGACAACCCGCCTTATCGAGGCCTGCCGTCATCAGCTCGCGCAGCTTGCGTGCACGACGCTCCAGATGAGCCTGTGGAAGCGTGAGCATGTTGAGCACCGGAATATCGCGATGGGCAACATCGGCGCCGTCCATGTAAATTCGCAGCGTAGCCTCGAGCGCCGCCAGCGCGAGCTTGCCCGGGCGCAGGGCACGCATAAGCGGATGCGACCCGCAGGCCTGGACCAGATCGCGACGACCCATGATAATGCCCGCCTGTGCGGCACCGAGCAGCTTATCGCCCGAGCACGACACGATATCAAGCCCCGCCGCGACCGAAGCCGGCGTGGGCTCCTCACCGCCGCGCACCAGGATGTCATCGGGCAAAAGCGCGCCCGACCCCTGGTCCTCGTAGAACAGCAGGCCATGCTTGTGAGCAAGCGCCGCAAGCTCCCGAGAACCCACCTCCTCGTGAAAACCCTCGATGCGATAGTTGGAAGGATGAACCTTCAGGATCATGGCCGTTTCGGGCGTGATGGCGCGCTCGTAGTCGCCCAGATGCGTGCGGTTGGTGGCGCCGACCTCGACAAGTTTGGCGCCCGAAGCCGCCATGACATCGGGGATGCGGAAGCTGCCGCCGATCTCGACAAGCTCGCCGCGGCTGACGATAACCTCTTTGCCCGCGGCATGAGTCGCCAGCACCAGCAGCACCGCGGCGGCATTGTTGTTGACGACCAGCGCATCCTCGGCACCGGTGAGTGAGCGGATCAGTTGCGCGGCATGCTCCTTGCGCGACCCGCGCGAGCAGGTGTCGACGCTGTACTCGAGCGTGCTATACCCGCGCGCAACCTCGGCCACGGCCTTGGCGGCCGATTCCGCGAGCGGGGCGCGACCCAGATTGGTATGGATAACGACACCCGTGGCGTTGACGGCAGGACGCAAGCTCGGCAGCGCGGAGCGATGCGCACGCCACTCGATGGCCGATGCCAGCTCGCGCTTGGAGCGCGGATCGGCGCCGGCACGAATCGCGGCGCGCTCCTCGTCGAGCTCGGCCGTGACGGCGGCATGCACCACCGCGTCGCAGGTCTCCCCCGCCGCCTTCACTACCGGCCACTCGGCAAGCAGCTCGTTGACGGAAGGAATGGTGCGCAGACGGGCGCGCACCTCATCGGACATGTTCTGGCTATCGCTCATGTGCGGCCTTTCAAAAGAAACGTGGATCAGTCGAATACATCAGCTGAGTCAATTACTCGTCATTATCCCCGCGCGCGACAATCTTTTCCACGCGAACGGCGTTTTCCTGGGTGAGCGCGGCACCCGTCAACGGGTCCCAACGCAACGGCGTATGGTCGAGCGGGCCCACGCCCAAGGCTTGAGCGCCACCGGCATCGGCGCCAAACGAACGCCCACCGGGAGTGGCCGAGGTGAAGATGCACGCCGGATGCAGATACGGCGTCGTCTCCACGCGCACGCGGTCGCGGCCCATATCGCTCACGAGTTCCACGACCTCGCCGTTGGCGATACCCATGCGCTCGGCGACGTCGGCATTCATCTGCACGGCGTCCAAGTCGGAACCTGCCTCGGCGGCACCGGCCGCCGCGAGCCTGCGCGAGGTATGTGACTCAAAGGGACGGTTGCCGCTAATGAGACGAAACATCCCCGGGCCGGGCTCCACCATGGGCGCGATCCAGTTGGGCATACGACCCATGCCAACTCGCTCCCATACGTCGCTTGCCAGCGCAATCTTGCCGCCGTCGAGCGGAATAACGGGCTCACCTGTGCGCGGTGGCAACGGCACGCCCGTATCGGCCCAACCGCGCTCCTTAAGCGCAGCGAGGTCAATTCCAAACGGCGCCACCTGGGCAGCCGCCAGATTGTCAGACGTAAACTGGAAATACTCGCCCACGCCACACGCCTGCGCCAGACCAGCAAAAATCTCCCGACCGGGACGTGTGTCGTCATGCTGCACAGGCAGCACGGCGTTGCGGTAGAACACGCGCGCGTCGTTGCGGCCCACGACCGTACCCACGCCGCGGTCGGCCTCCAGATACGTCACGTCGGGCAGTACGAAGTCAGAAGCACGCGCCGTCTCGGACCAGCGAATATCAATCGTCACGAGCAAGCCGAGCTGCTGCAAAATACTCAACCAAGCCCGTGCATTGCCATAGCCCGCACCGGGGTTACTGGCATAGACGATAAGCCCACGCAAATCGCCGGCAAGAATCGACTGACCGATGGTCGTACACAGGCCGCGCACCGGATCGACCAGTGGATAGCGCTCGGACCCCAGCTTGGACATGCGCGGCACCGGCGGCGGCGCAAAGCGTGCGGGATCGAGGTCCCCCAGCGCAAGCGGTGTGGGTGGATTGAGCGCGCCGCCCGCATGTCCAATACAGCCCAGCAGCACATCGACCAGGCAGATAGCACGCGCGGTCTGGGTGCTGTTGGCATACGCAATGCCGATGCCACCATGAAAGCCAGCGTCCACCACCGCAGCAGGCGCCGCGGCAGCCAAATCACGCGCAGTCGCACGGATATCGTCCGCCGGCACGTCGCACATCGACTCGGCCCACTCGGGCGTCCAAGCACTGGCTGCCTGCGCCAGCTCGTCAAAACCCGTGGTATAGCGGGCAACGAACTCGCGGTCGTACAGGTCCTCGGCAATCAACACGTGGACAATACCCAACAGCAGCGCCAAGTCGCAGCCCGGACGTACGCGCAGCCAGCGGTCGGCAAGCGCAGCCGAACCGCTGCGCCGGGGGTCGACCACGATAATCTTCGCCCCACGCCGGCGCGCATCGTTGAGCGCATCAACGGCCCCCATCGTCGACGAATCCACCAAGGAACGCCCGAGGTACATGATGCAGTCGGTATGCGCCAGGTCGGAGGCAGGACTATAGCCTAGGCTGTGCTCCCAACCGGTAAGTCGGCTTACCTCGCAGGCGCCGTCGGCACCGTACACGTTGGGCGAGCCCAGCGCATGCATAAAGCGATACGCCCAGTAGCGGTCGAACGAGGGCACGCCGAGCGTCATGCCAAGCGCACGAGGCCCGCACTCGCCAACAATCCCCAAAAGGCGCTCGGCAATCTGGGCAAACGCCTCGTCCCAGGAAATCGCATCGAACCCCGAGCCATCAGTTCGACGGCGCATGGGATGCAAAATCCGGTCGCGCTCATCAAACGGCATAGACAGGCGATGCCGCCCGCGGGCGCACAGGGCACGCGCCGCGCACGGATGCCCCGGCACCGGCAACTCGGCCACCACGCGACCATCCTCAACATGGGCCGCAAAGGCACAATCGGCATAGCATCCCCCGCATGTGGTCACCGCGGCGCGACCGTCACGCCTCACAGCAGATGCCATATCGATTACCCCTTTCACAAGCCAAACACAACGGGCCAACAGCCCGGCAACGAGCCCCAGACCCAAAAAGCCTCCCGCACGGCAACGCCCCGCGGGAGGCT
>UQPL01000138.1:0-5145 GCA_900542895.1 uncultured Collinsella sp.
GGTCTGTGCAACGTGTGGTATCGCACGACGCCGTTGGACTCGACAGACGTCGATGAGCCGGCAAACGCGACACTTGACGATGGGCACGAAAATCCTTGGCTTGAGTCCGACGAAGTAAAAGAGAGCCTGGGTGAGGACTGTCACCTCGTCGATTACGACGGTTGGCACCTCTGGAAGGCGGATATCTCGACCACGGAATCCACCACACTCGAGGCGAAAGAACTCGACCTTGCATCCAATACCGTCGTAACGGGCATTCGAATTGAATACGGTGCGGTAGCCGCCGACTTTACGACTCGAAGCGATGCGGATTCTTGGACCCGCGATGATCTCAAAGATGAGCACGACGACCTTGACGATGCCAAAGCAATTCTTGGCACAGACGCTCGGGGCGCAGTCGTGCACATGCAGGCAACGTCGGCTTATACGCCCCAAACCGCACTCACCAACAGTGCGCGCGTCGATCTTTGCCGCAACGGTGGCGGCGATAAACTTGAGTCACATGACGAGGACAGCGTCATTCAACGCTGTACCCTACCGCAGGACCTACCGGCAACAGGATCAGTTCCCATCGCCGCTTGCATCACCGCGCTCCTGACCTCGGGTGCCGCAGCCCTATGGTTCGCTCGCCTTAGGTCGATCCCAAAGAAGCGCTAGCGCGATGAAAAAGCGGGCGAGCCAGTCCCCTGGCTCGCCCGCTTTCAATCATGTAAATCGCCGTATCTACTCTGCAGACGAAGATCCACCATCAACGATTGCCTGCTCGGACTCAGGAATCCCATCGGCACCCGTACTCTGTTCTTGCTCCACCTCTTCGCTGATTGCGGAGGCGGGGGTCGAGCCCTTTGCACCCACGATGTAGGCGGCCCCAAATCCTAACGCAATGGCAATCAAGGTCAAAATCACGTAGACAGGCCAATGGCGCTTAATATACGAAAACACGTTGACTCCTTAGAGCTCCGTCTACGAACGGCGGATAACCTCGGTCACGACCTCGGATACCGTAGCAATGTTCGTCGGGTTGACATTGTGGGGCAGGTCGTCCTCGGTACGAGTGCAAGCCAGACGCGTGCCGTCCACGCCGGCGATGGTGAGGGCTCGGCGGCTCGCCTCGAGCGCGGCATAGGCATCGGTCTTGGCATAGGGCATCTCGAGCGCGCCACAATCGACATGGAACGACTTGCACACCTTGCTGACCAGGTTCATGATGCGGCGATCGCCCTTGAGCAGCTGCTGCTCGCCCTCGACCGTCACCACCGAAAGCCTACCGGCGCCGACGGATTCAAGATTGATGAAGAATACGCCGCGGAGCTTGTCGCGATGCGAAGCCAAGAAGGCCTTCATGCCGGCGCCATCACAATCCGAGGCGCCCGTTGCCACAAACCAGATATCGTGACCGAGCAGCTCATCATCGCCCATAGAGGCGACAGCCGAGAGCATATCTTCGGAAGAAGCACCGTCGGAAGACGTAGCGCCGCCCTTCCAGCCATCGTTATCGTCCTCGAAATTATCCCACGAACCGATGCCGCGACCGGACTTCTTGGCATCGTAATCGTCTTCGACGCCCAGCCAGTCACTCATGCTGTCCTGCTCGTTTTTCTTTTTACGACCGAACAGGCCACCCAGGCCGCGCTTACGAGACTTGGGTGCCGCCGGGGCGGGAGCCGAAATGGTCTCGATCGGCTGCGCGCCCGACGCAACGGGCATAGAAGGCGCAACGGGTGCCGATGTGGGTTCGGGACCCTGGGCAGTAGCAAAGGGGTCGTTGACCTGGGCAGAGGGATCGGGTAGGTCGAACAGCGACGTGCGAGACGCAACGTTTGCCTGCTTCATCGACGGCAGCGACGGATCGGGGACCGAAGCCAGCGGAGACGAAGAGGGCGCAGGCGACGGTGCCGACGCCGGATCGGGAACATTCATCTGCGGACGCGGTGATGCCTGGGAGGAAATCTGGGCCATAAGGGAATCGACCGTTTCGTCCTGGGTGGGAGCAACATTGGCAACCGTGGCACCGGAACCACTCGGGGTCGGCATGGTGAAAATCTGCGTGGAGTAAGGCCTCGACTCATCCGTCTCGGGAGTCTCGGAAACCGCAGACACTTCCTCCTGCTCGACCTCGGTCGAATCATCTTGCTCGGCTGCCGCGTACTGCTCTTCGTCAGAGTTGGCCTCGACGGGCTCGTCCTCAGCAGCATCCTGAATTTCGGCAGCATCAATGGGCTCGTCATCGTCTGCCACGTCGTCCTGCTCATCGGAAGCAGGAAGGGGCTCGGCAATCGCGGTGCCTTGCTTTTCAAACGTTATCGTGGAATCGAACTGCGCGGCATCAAACGACATGGTGCTATCGACGTGCTGCTGGGCCTCGAAAGACGTTGTAGCTTCGGCGGCGTCGACGGGCACGGACTGCATAGCCTCGTTCTGCTCGAACTCTTGCGCCGCGAGCTCACGTGCCGCCTCGGCTGCCTGCTGCTGAGCGATAGCCTCCTGCTCGGCAGCCTCGCGTGCGGCAGCGCGCTTCTCCTCGAAATCGTCGACAAATTTCTTGCCCTTTGCAAGCGCACCCTTAAAGAAGTTGGAAGCGCTGGCGCCAATCGACGAGAACGCCGATGCAATGTCGGCATGGGGCGTTGCCGCGGGAATCTCGGCCGAGAAATCAGTATCGCTCTCGTAAGACACGCGCCTCGGCTGTTCGACGTAATCGTCGTCAGACTCGTCCGCAACGTCTTGCGCCGGCGCGGCGGGAGCCAAAATGTCCAGTCCTGCCGCGGGATCGATCGCAGACACCGCCTCGGGCTCGGCAACGGTAACCGCGGCAGACTCATCATCCGCAGTGACAACGGGCGCAGGCTCGGGCTCAAACGTCGGCTCCTCGCCCTCCTCGTAATCGAGCGTGCAGGACTCGGGAAGCATTCCGAGCGCACGGATGGCATCCGAACCAAAGCGGATGTTGCCGGCGGCGTTGCGATAGAGCTTGGGCTCGGGCTCGGCAGGCTCCTCCGCCGGCTCGGCAGCGGGAACCCCGTCATTGAACTCTTCGGCCTGGACAGCCTGATTCTGATCCTCGGGCACGATGACGCCAATCAGCGTCTCGTCGGCAGACGCACCCTCAAAGCCCTCGATCTGCTCGTCGAAAGCCTCATCCTGTTCGGGCTCGGCCTGAGCGTCGGGAGCAATCGGCTGACCGAACTCGTCCTCGGCGTAGGTAGGCTCTTCATACTCGATGGTGTTACCGTAGTCGTTTTGCTGCTGGGCCGCGGCATACTCCGCCGCTGCGCGCGCCATTTCCTCGGCACGACGCTTCTGCTCCCCAAAATAGGTGTCGAACGGAACATCGTCGGGAAACTCGTTTTCGCCCTGGAAGGGAGCAACGTTGTCCATAACGCCGAGCATAGCGGCGACAGAGGACTTGTTGCACACCGCGCCGGACGTATAGGGAAGAATGTGGCGGTTAGAGATGATGTTTGCCGCGTTGGCAAGTGCAACGAGGGAAGCGAGGATCGCGACAATCCACAGCAGAACCTTGAGCGCGCCGGGGAGCGGCAGGATACGCAGGATGGCAACGGCAGCGGGGGCAACCGTGGCAACGGGCAACAGCTTGGCGATGAGCGCACGATACGAAGCATAGGGCTCGCGGGCGAGCAGCTCAGCACGGGGAGAGTCGTAGTGTGCGACAACGACCACCGGGCGGTTGCGCGGAGACGCGAGCGGGCCCGAGGCCTTGTGGTAGGCGATGACATTTTGGCTCACGCCCGTCTTGCCCAGGCGCGAAACCACGGGGTGCCCTGTGCGTTCGAGCACGTAAAGAACGGCGCCGACAATGGCCAGCAAGGTGCCGACCAAGCCGATACCGCCGCCGATGCCCATCAGCAGGGCGCCGGCAAACGCAAGAATACCGGTAACGGCAAATGCCAACCTACTGGGCGCCGGGGCATTGAACTCCTGAACCTCGGGATCAAAGCCGTGGTTGCGGAAGATCTGAGCGATATCCTCGGCAGCCAAGCGCTCTTCTTCGCTGCATGCCGGCGTAATGCCGGTGTTCTGCAGCAGGTGGTTAATATAGTTCTGGGTGTTCGCCATGTGCGCTCCACATCCATAATCCGACAAATAGGCCCAATGCATGCACATTAGAACCGTATATAGTCGAAAGTATACCCCGAGCGAGCGCAAACGACCGAATTCGGCCATCTTAACGCCCCGAGCGGACAAGGATATAGCCTAATCTCCATATCGGACTAAAATCATGGCAGCAAACTACCTTCTCATGCGAGGATTCTATGACGGCAAGCGACGCGACCGCGACAATTAAAAAGGGAAGTTCGGAGCCCAGTTTCGATAAAACGGCTCAGCGCATCCTCAATCTTTTCTTTGTGCTAAACAGCTCCCCCGAACCGCTGACGACCGAGCAGATCGTCTTGGATTCTGACCTGGGATATGGCTCGGGCAACATCGACTCGGATAAGCGCAAGTTTCGGCGCGATCGTGACAAACTGCTCGAGCGTGGCATCTTAATCAAGGAGGTTCGCCCCGCCGGCGCGCAGGAGACCGAGGAAAGCTCGTGGACAATCGACCGCGAGCACACGTTTGCTGCAGGCGGCCTCATCACCGCAGACGACGCCGATATCCTGCTCAACGCCATCGACCAGACGCTAGCGGCCGGCTCATCCACCTTTGCCGCGCCGCTTGCCGATATTCGCTCCAAGATTGCCTATCTCACCGGTAGGACGACGGTGGACGAAACACCAATCCGCCGCTCTCCCACCGTCGATGCGGTATGGAGCGCCTTTGCCGAGCGATGCGCGCTGCGATTTTTATATCAGAACGGACGCGGCGAGCAGAAAGAACGTACCGTCTGCGTCTACGGCATGTTCGAACGCGAGGGCGTGGCGTACTTCTGCGGCCTCGACAATGTCACCGACGGCATCAGGACATTCCGCTGCGACCGTATCGTTCGCGCTTGGCGTCCTTCGAAGGCCTACGCCATCCCTGCGGACTTCAATCTCAACGACTATCTGTTCTTTGAATTCGATTTTGCCGACCGACCGCCCGTTGCAGCCACGTTCTCGTTCGCCCCTCAGACGCAGATCGATATGATCAACGGCCTCACGCGCGGGCGAGGTGAGCTCGCACACACCGATGCGGGATGGA
>UQPL01000139.1:0-5144 GCA_900542895.1 uncultured Collinsella sp.
ACGAGATCTGCGCATGTCTCGTGGGCTCGGAGATGTGTATAAGAGACAGACATGTGGGAGGTCGTGCGATGATCTACCTGGATAACGCGGCGACGACCATGCATAAGCCGCAAACGGTGATCGATGCCGTGACGCAGGCGATGTGCTCGCTCGGCAATGCCGGACGCGGCGCCACGTCGGGTGCCCTCGATGCCGCTCGTACGATTCACGCTTGTCGTGCCAAGCTCGCGCGCCTTTTGGGTTGCCCGAGAGCGGACCATGTATGCTTTACGCCTAACTCGACGGCGGCGCTCAACACCGTCATCAATGGCGTGGTGCGCCCCGGCGATCGTGTGGTTACGACGGTGCTCGAGCACAACTCCGTGCTGCGCCCGCTCAACCGCCTGACGGCAGAGCGGGGCGTGACCGTTGAGCGTGCGGGCTGCGACGCGAACGGCGTGCTCGACTACGACGAGCTCGAGCAGCTGGTCACGCCGGGCACGCGTGTCGTGGTGGTAACGCATGCCTCCAATGTGACCGGCAACGCCGTTGATGTTGCACGTGTGGCGGCTGTGGCTCATGCGGCCGGCGCGCTGGTGATCGTCGACGCCTCGCAGTCTGCCGGCACGGCGAAGATTGACATGGATGCCATGGGGCTAGACGTGGTGTGCTTTACCGGCCACAAGGGGCTCATGGGACCCCAAGGCACCGGCGGCCTGGCCGTGGCGGAGGGCGTTGACGTGGCGCCGTGGGCCATGGGCGGCACCGGTGTACACAGCTTCGACCCACTGCAGCCGCTTGAGTGGCCCACGCGCCTTGAGGCGGGCACGCTCAACGGCCACGGTATCGCTGGCCTTTCTGCTGGCCTCGACTTTATCGAGGCCCAGGGTGGGGTCGAGGCGATTGCTGCCCACGAGCGTGCGCTCGCCGATCGCTTCCTTGCCGGCGTGCGCGAGATTCCGGGGATTAAGCTCTACGGTGCCTTTGACCAGCCGACGCGCTCTGCGATCGTGTCGCTCAATGTTGGCGACATCGACTCTGCCGAGATCTCGGATGCGCTCATGCAAGGGTGGGGGATTGCGACGCGCCCCGGCGCCCATTGCGCCCCGCTCATGCACCGTGCGCTGGGGACCGAGCGCCAGGGCGTCGTCCGCTTCTCGTTTGGGTATTTCAACACGACCGAAGAAGTCGACACGGCTGTCGATGCTCTGTGCGATTTAGCCTGCTAAAGCTGCTAGAGCGTATATACTTGCGGGGCGGGTCTTTTGCCCGTCCCGTTTTTTGTTTCAACCCGAAAGGTGGACCCATGGCTTCATCCGTCCCGCGCGGTCTGCGCTCCGACCATGTCGTCACCGTCGGCATCGCCCTATTCTCGATGCTCTTTGGCGCCGGCAACCTCATTATTCCGCCACTGCTGGCGCTGCAGGCAGGTTCTGCCACGCCGGTCGCCATGCTCGGCTTTTTGATTGCCGCTATCGGTCTTCCCGTCATGGGCTTTATCGCCGTGGCGCTTGCCGGAACGGCGCGCGAGCTTGCCGGCCGCGTGCACCCCAAGTTCGGTGAGTTCTTTGTTGCGGCGGTGTATCTGGCCATCGGCCCGTGCCTGGCCATTCCGCGCACAAGCTCTACGGCCTTCGAGATGCTGGTGCCGCTGCTGCCCGAGGGCGTTTCGCTCGGCACGGCTCGCCTGGTGTTTGCCGTCGGCTTCTTCGTCGTCGCGTTTGCGCTCACGCTGCGTCCGGGCGTTATCACGCGCGTGCTCGGGCGCATTACGGGCCCCGCGCTTATCGCGCTCATCGTGCTGGTCGTGGGTGCCGCCGTGGTCTCGCCGTTGGGTCCCGCTGCCGCGCCGCAGGCTCCCTACGATGCCGGCGCCGCCGTGCAGGGCTTTCTGACTGGCTATCAGACCATGGACCTGCTCGCGTCGCTCGCCTTTGGCATTATCATCGCCGAGACCATCCATGAGCTTGGTGTTACCGACGATAAGCGCGTGGCTTTTGAGATTTCGCGTTCGGGTGTGATCGCCGGCGTGCTCATGGCCATCATCTACTGCGGCCTGGCGCTTGCCGGTATGCAGCTCGGCACGGTTATGCCCGATGCCACCAACGGCGCCGCGATCCTTGCGCGTTCGGCCTCTATGCACTTTGGTCTTGTCGGCACGGTCGTGGTCTTTGCGATCTTTTTCCTCGCTTGCATGAACGTGTGCATCGGCCTCATCAGCTGCTGCTCGCGTTACTTCTGCGAGACGTATGTGGTCGAAGGGGGAGCGGAGGCTTCCGAGGAGGTCATGCGCCGCCCCTTCGCGATTCTCGCCTTTGTGTTCGCAGCGTTTTCGTGCGTGCTCTCCAATGTGGGCCTCGACGTGATCCTTATGTTCTCGGTGCCTATGCTCAATGCCCTGTATCCCGTTGCCATTGTGCTGGTACTTATGGGCCTGATGCACGGTTTTTGCGACGCGCATCCGCAGGTTTGGGTTTGGGTCGGCGGCGTGGTCGCGGTGCAGAGCGTGATCACCTCGGTCCGCGACGCGTTCTTTGCGGGTACGTGGCTGCCGTTCGATGCGCTTCCGCTGGCGGACATTGGCGCCGCGTGGGCACCGGTTGCTGTGGTGGCGTTTGTGATCGGTCTGGTTCATAGCCAGTTTGTCGCACATTCGAGGAGCTAGGGTTTCTGCGCTTGCACAGGCGGGGAGTCTCCCCTATAATTTCCTTCGCTTTGGGACACGCAAGGTTTAGACCTTAGCTGCTCAACACCTTCGGGACGTGGCGCAGTTTGGTAGCGCGCCTGCTTTGGGAGCAGGATGTCGCAGGTTCAAATCCTGTCGTCCCGACCATATCTTGCGGGCGTAGTTCAATGGTAGAACCCCAGCCTTCCAAGCTGATGACGCGGGTTCGATTCCCGTCGCCCGCTCCATAAGATAGATGAATGGCTCTGGTTCCTTTTGGAATCAGAGCCGTTTTCATATACATGCCGGGATCCCACATCCCCTCCTAAGTTGCGGTGAAATAGTTCCTGGATAACAGCTTTTGCGGCTAATCCAGGAACCATTTCACCGCAACTTATTGAGGCCGAGTGAGCTGGGTCGATGATGGGTTCTGTTGTCGAGAAGATGAGGGCAGCCGGTCAGGAGTCTGCGTAGGGTTTTGTGGTTGGAATACCGTAGCCGCGCATCATGGAGCCGAACGCTTTGACATCGTAGGTGTCTGAGAGCTTGAAATGAATGACGTTGTGGCCCATGGCACGCAGGTTCGCGTCGCGCACGAGGGCATCTCGATAGGTTTTTGCCGCAGCATGTTCCGGATCATTTTGGGCATCGTCCTCAAACTTGCCTAGTCCATGCAGCTCAGCCAGCATCCAAGAGCCGTTTGGCATTTGCCAGCCGTAATCTGCCAAATAATAGCCGGCGTTTCCAGGCCGAGTGATTTCAACCTGAAGTTCGGGAGCGGCAACTCCCGCCAGAATCATTGCCGCCCGCGCTTCGGATTCTCCACCGTTATCCGATCTGCCATCCATGTGTTCAAAAACGTCAAATGCACGCGCGATGCCGTGCAGTCCACGGCAGTTCGCTTGTGCATATGAACGCAATTCTTCACGCTCGACACCGTACTCACGAGCCAGCCCGTCGACATAGCCTAGTGCATATCGAAAGGCGCTCGTTCGGGCGATGTCGACCACCGTGCGATATGGATCCGTTAACGTAAACGGGCCGAGCTGCCATACGTCGCCCGGCCGCCAGCGTCGGTATTCAACGAATTCGTACATATCGCGTCTGGTGGAACGCGGCAGCAGCACTTGCACCTTGTCGAGAAGCGAATATGCAGAACCGATGCCATAGAGCAGTGCCGCCGTTGCTCCACAAAACACGGCATCCGGTTCAACGACCGCAATAGCGGATGCCAATTGAAAGATGCGATCTTCGACGCCGAGGTCATTCCAATACGCGGGATCAGCGTAGACATGGTTGTAGAGTCGAATAATCATCTCTTTTTGCATGAGCGCGTAGGCACAGCGTTCATCCCATTTTTTGGTAGCTACAAACAGATGCCCGCCATGATGGGCCTCGAATAACCGGAAGAACAGCTCTACTTGCGGTTTGGAACAGCGTTTATCATGACTCATTTTCGACCCCATGGTCTCGAGGGGGAGTGAATGACACTACGCTATCCCATATTTGGTCCGCCAGACCTTGCCATGAACTGACCAAAAGCTTGACGGGGCAGGTCAGAGTCATGAGTCAGAGCCAAACATATCGGCAAACGGTTGATTAGTGCCCCTCGGCGGCACTTAAAACCACCCTTACAGAAAGTTGCGGTGAAATAGTTCCTGAAAAGCTCGAATAAGCCTTAATCAGGAACTATTTCACCGCAACTTAGGAGGGGATGGGGTTAGCTGCGGGGGCGGTGGCGGAGCTTGTCGATGGTGGAGTCGGTGCTGCGGTTGCGGGCTTCGGCTGCGGTTTGGCGCTTGTGGCGGTAATCGATCATGCCCTAGATGATGGGCTTGCCAAAGCTCACGACATCATCGTTGTAGATGGCGGTTCGGGCTGCGAGGAGGCAGTCGGTAAAGTCCATATGGGTCTTGCCAAAGAGTTTGACGGCAAGGGCGACAACGGTGGGCTCGTCGACCATGACGTCATCGAGCAGCCTTTTCATGGCCGCAGCAATCTCAACGCGGGGAACCTTATAGACGTCGCGCAGCGTGACCACGACGCGCGTGATGATTTCGGGGTAGACACGAGCGGTGCGCGTGGCGATGACCTTGGCGGCGCGCGGTGACAGGACCTCGTCGTCGTTAAGCAGGTAGCGCAGGATGACGGTCTCGTCGATGATGGCGCTACTCATGGATATCTACTTCCTCGGGACCCAAAACCGACTCGTCGCTTTCTGTGGCTAGGTATTCAATCCAGGCATTGCGCTCCTCGGAGCGGCGATTGGGGTCCCCATATGCTTTGAGCGATCCATAGGCGGCGGTGCCGTCCTTTGAGCGCACGGCGACCGGCTGAAAGGGAAGCTTGCGCATCAAAATGCTCTGCGCGACAAAAAGACGGACGGCCTCGGCGAGCGATGTGCCCATGGCGTCGTAGAGATGCTCGGCATGCTGCTTGTCTTCCTCGCGAATGCGCACCTGCAGGATGGCTCGTTTTTGAGTCGATGACATCACTGGCC
>UQPL01000140.1:0-5090 GCA_900542895.1 uncultured Collinsella sp.
TACGAGATCTGCGCATGTCTCGTGGGCTCGGAGATGTGTATAAGAGACAGGCCGCCGACGTCGTGGTCGAGAACGCCGTCGAGGCTGATACCGAGGCTGCGGAGCCCTCGACCGAGGCATAATGCGCGCCGGGGATTTTGTCGGCGCCAAGATCTATCGCAAGCCTACCGAGGACAAGCGCATCAAAAAGGACGGCACGCCGCGCAGCCCTAAAAAGCTCGGAAAGATTCACTTTCCGGTCTTTACCCCGGGCGGTACGCGCGTGGTCGGCTTTATGGTCCACCAGTCTGATATCGCGGGCATGATCGAGCGCCCCGACCGATTCGTAGCGCTCGACGCCATTGGTGTCTACGAGGGCGCCATTGCGGTCGATGACGTCAAGGACACGTACGATGCCGCCGCTGCCAAGCGCCTCGACATCAACCTGGACGATTGCATCATCTGGGTCGGTATGGACGTGCGCACGGAATCAGGCGACGTCGTGGGCTATTGCTCGGACGTTGAGTTCAAGCCACGCTCGGGCATCGTGCAGGCATTCTATGTGACCGCCGGTGCTGCTTCGAGTGTTTTGGTTGGTGACACGCAGGTGCCGCCGACGATGCTGCGCGGCTATGCGGACGGCGCGATGATTGTTTCGGACGAGGTCAAGTCGCTCGGGTATTCGGGCGGCGCCGCCGCAAAGGCTGCCGAGGCAAGCGTCGTGGTGGGCGATAAGGTCAAGAAGGGCGCCAAGGTGCTCGATGACAAGGGATCGGTTGCCGTGGACAAAGGCAGTCGCGCACTGGGCAAGCAGCTCGGCAAGACGCGCGGCATGTTCAAGGCCTTTAAGGACGAATACCAAAAGGCGAGCGGAGGCTCGTCAAAAGCTACAAAATAGCGACGTACCAAATGATGGGAGGCAAGCCGGAGACCTGTTGCTCCGGCTTGCTGTGTTTATGGGGGAGGGCACATGCGCCAAAACGGATCCAACTTAAACGGGCGTTCGGGCGCGCGTCCGACGGCGCGCCGCGATCTGGGGCAGCTGCCCAGCGGTCAGCGCAAGCGTCACCGTAAGCCCGGCGCGATGTATCTCAACCATAGCCGCGGCTTTAGCGACCGCAGCGCTCGCATCGGCAACAGCCGTACGCCCCGTCGTTCGTCTCGCCTGCCCTATGCGCTCATTGCCGTGGGCTGTGCGCTCGTGCTGTTTATCGCTGCCGTCGTGGGCTACGTCAACCGCAGTGTGGACGTGGAACTTAACGGCCAGAAGACCGCGGTGCGCGTGGGCTCTACGCTGCAGAATCTCATCGACGACCAGGAGTTGACTGACACCTACGACGCAGGCGACCTGCTGGCCGTCGATGACAGCGTGCTCAAGCGCCATGGGGGCGAAAAGCTGTCGGTGAAGGTCGACGGCAAGCGCGTGAAGCAGGGCAAATGGGATAGCCGCGAGCTTGAGGGCGGCGAGAAGGTGACGGTCAAGGATGGCCGTAACACCTACGAGAAGCACGAGGTTCAGGCTACGGTTATCGAGCCCAAGCTCAAGGTCGAGGGTACGGGCGCTATCAAGTATGTGCAGACGTGGGGTGTCCAGGGCCGCTCCGAGGTGTGGGTTGGTGAGCAGTCGGGCAAGACGCAAGACCGCGGCGAGGTTGTGCCCGCCACCGATTGCGTTGTTGCGTGCGCCAGCGTGGCACCCAAGGGCAACAAAAAGTACGTGGCGCTGACGTTTGACGAGGGTCCGAGCGGCGCTACCAAGCAGATCTTGCAGGTGCTCAAAGAAAAGGGTGTCACCGCGACGTTCTTCCTTTCGGGCGATGCGGCCGAGGCCTCGCCTGCCACGGCCAAGGCGATTGTCGATGCCGGGTGCGAGATCGGATCCAACAGCTACAGCGACGATTCGCTCAAGGGTCAGGACCGTGAGGCGGTACGTGAACAGATCACGAAAGGCACCGATGCGATTAAGTCGGCGACCGGCGTGAAGACGATGCTGCTGCGTGCTCCCTACGCTGCCTTTGACGAGCAAAACTGGATTGATGCGATGGACCTGGTCTCCGCCGTGGTCTCGTGGAATATTGACTCGGGCGACTGGCTGCTCAACGGTGCCGACGAGCAGGTCTCGACGGTGCTCGATTCGGTGACGCCGGGCAATATCGTGCTGCTCACCGATAGAGACGAATGCGCCGAGCAGACACTCGAGGCGCTGCCGCAAATTATCGACGGCCTCATTGCCGACGGCTACAAGATCGTGACGCTCAGCGACCTGGTCAAGACGGACACGTCGCTGAGCAAAAAGCTCACCTCGCTGACGAAGGTCACCATGCCCAAGGATGCCGTGTTCCCCCAACTTGCCGAGGACGACGACACCACGGAGTAGTCATTGGGTAGTCGTTTAAGAACGTCCCCAATGACTATGTCACGGATGCGTCGGCGTTTGGTATGCCTGCAATGTGCAGCGCATAAATTCGATGCCGCAGGGCGATGCTGATGCTATAGTTACTGCGGTTAATGAGGGTCAAGAGAAAGGTTACAGGTGAAATCCAAACCTCGACCATACAGTCGATGACCCCATGCAGGTGCTTTCTGCGCATGCACGGGGTGTAAGCGTCGAGCGGCGTGCCGCCCGCGCATGCGTATACATATCCAGAAGCCCCCGGACGCCGCACGCGCGGCCGCGTCCGGGGGAATAATGATGGGGAGCACCATTGAATTATCTGAGTGAGATGCTCAAATTGCCGGTCTTGGACGTCGACGGCGAAAAGCTCGGCGTGGTCAACGATTTTGGCATTGCTACCGGCGAAGTTTTTCCGCACGTGACGTCGCTCGCGTTCCGCGGCCCCGGCAAGACGCCGTTTATGATCAGCTGGCGCAAATGGGTCGACCGTATCGACGAGACGGGCGTACACCTTAAGTCGCCGGCCACCGAAATCCGTTTTTCGTACCTGCAGCCGACCGAACTCCTGCTTGCCCGCGACGTGCTCAACAAGCAGATCGTCGACACGCAGGGCATGAAGGTCGTGCGCGTAAACGACATCAAGTTTTCCATGTCGGGCGAAAACCAGCTGCGCCTGCTGGGCGCCGAGGTCGGTGCCCGCGGTCTGCTACGCGCCATCAGCCCCGCGCTCGAGCATATCGTCGAAGGCTTTATGAAGCACCTGGGCAAGCCGCTCAGTGAGGACATCATCGCTTGGTCCTACATGGACCTGCTCGACCGCTCGACCAAGAACATTCAACTCTCGGTGTCGCACAAGACGCTCGGCGAGCTGCACCCTGCCGACATCGCCGACATTATCGAGCAGCTCGACCCGCGCCTACGTGCGCAGGTGTTTGCGCAGCTCGATACTGCCCAGGCCGCCGAGGCCATCTCGGAGTTCGATGACGACGAGCTTATGACCGAGATGCTCGAGGGCCTGTCCGACACCGACGCATCGTCGATGCTGGCCATGATGGACCCGGACGATGCAGCCGACCTGATCGACGAGCTCGATTACGAGAAGGCCGAGAAGCTCCTGCGCCTGATGGGCGTCAAGGAGGAGAAGGCGATTCGTAACCTGCTGGGGTATGAGGACAACACCGCCGGCCGCATCATGACCTCGGAGTTTGTCTCCCTGCCCGCCACGGCAACGGTCGGTGACGCCATCGAGGCGATTCGCGAGCTCGACGAGGACTTCGAGAGCGTTTACTACGTCTATACCGAGGATCCGAGCGGCATGCTGACCGGCGTGCTTTCGCTGCGCACGCTGATCGTAGCCGACCGCGACGCCACGCTGGGTCAGCTGGCCTATCGCGACCTGGTCTATGTGTCGCCCGACGAGGACCAGGAAGACGTAACGGACGAGATGACCAAGTACGACCTGGTTGCCATCCCTGTCTGCGACGAGAACCGTCATATCCTGGGTATCGTGACCTTCGACGACGCCATGGACGTTATCGCTGAGGAGCATCAGGAGGACCTGCAGATCGCCGGTGTCGGCTCGGGCGATAGCGCGTCGGACGACTCGACGAACGTGCTCAGCTGGTTCGTGCATCGCCAGTACTGGGTTGTTGTATGGGGCATCGCGTCGTGCATCATGGCGACCGTGCTGGGAACGGCGCTCGGCTCCGCGCATCTGGTGGTGTTCCCCATGTGCGCCATGCCACTCGTACTGCTGGCGGCCTCGCGCATGGTGTCGTTCGTCAAGAACTACTTCCTGGAGTATGACGGTCACGACGACGAGCCCAAGCCGTATCTGGGGTTCTTCTTCCAGAGCACGGGCATGGGCCTGATTCTGTCACTCGTGACCTACCTGTGCGCCCAGCTGGTGCGCACCGCTGCGTTCCCCGATGCGCCCATGTTTGAGGAGCAACTCTTTACCGGGTGCTTTAATATCGCTGCCATCATTTGCCTGGTTGGCAACATGAGCGCCGTGATTTACCTGATGGTGCTGTTCTGGCGTGACGAGCATGACCTCAACACGTCGGGCACTGCCATGAACGTTATTGCCGTCATGATCTCGTGCGTAGCGTACTGCGCCGCTGCGGTGCTGCTCACCATGTCGGTCATGGGTTAGGTGGTCGCGTGCAAAATACCAAGCAAAAGTCGGGCACCAAGCAAAAGTTGACCATCGCGGCCATCTTTGGCGCTATGGGTCCCGGTCTGCTGGCGGCGCTTTCGGGCAATGACGCCGGCGGCATTGCAACGTATTCCAGCGCGGGTGCCAGCTATGGCTACAAGATGCTCTGGATGCTTCCCGTCATGACTGTGCTGCTCATCGTGACGCAGGAGACCGCGGCGCGCTGCGGCTGCGTCACGGGCAAGGGCCTGGCATCGCTCATTCGCGAGCGCTTTGGCGTGCGCAAGAGTGTACTTGCTATGGCGGCGCTGTTGATCGCCAACACGGCTGTGACCATTTCGGAGTTTGCGGGTATCGCCAGCGGCCTTGCTCTCTTTGGCGTGCCGGCGAGCATCTCGGTACCGTTGGTGGCGCTGCTGGTGTGGATGCTTACCATGTCGGGTAGTTTCCAGCGCATCGAGAAGATTTTGCTGCTGGTGAGCTGCGTGTTCGTGACCTATATCGTCGCCGCGTTTATGGCTGGCCCCAACTGGGGTGAGGTCGCGGTCGACCTGGTCG
>UQPL01000141.1:0-5081 GCA_900542895.1 uncultured Collinsella sp.
GAAGCGCATGCGTTTCGTGCTAGGCTGGTTCCACCACATAAGTAGTCGCAGACGCGCGTACCACGGGCGGGCGAGATGAAGTTCCAACAGCTCCATCTTGCCCGCCCGTTTTTGTTGCGTGGCGCCGCGGTACAACACAGAGAGGAATCTGCCCTTTATGCCTATCAACAAACGAGAGAGCCTGCTGTTCACCTTTATCATGTGCTTTTGCATGGTGCTCTGGATGAGCATCTACAACGTTGCCCTGCAGCACGGGGCCATCAACGGCGAGGTCGTTGCCACTGCGTGGCTCGGCTTCCCCGTTGCCTACATTTTTGCCATGTGCTGCGACTGGTTCGTCGCCAGCCCGCTCGCCAAGGGTTTCGCCTTTAAGTACTTGGTCACGCCGGGCAAGAGCTCGCCACTTGCCATGACGCTCGCCGTCAGCTCCTGCATGGTCGTTCCCATGGTCATCATCATGTCGCTGTACGGTGCCTGTGAGGGTCTGACGCACATGCCCGGCGGCATCCTTGCGAACCTGTATTCCGTGCCCGCGATCTGGATGATCAACATCCCGCATAATTTTGTGATGGCGCTGCCGTGGAACCTTTTGGTAGCCGGTCCGATTTCCCGCTTCGTCTTCCGTCGCGCCTTCCCTGTGGGGACGGTTTTCGAGGAGGAGCATGCCGAGCTCTTGGAGCAGGCTATGGCTCCTGAGTGCGAGTAGCTCGCTTAGGGATCTGCTGAGCGCGGGCGACTTGCTTGGTTGGAGCCCTAAGCGTGGATAGCTCTCTCGGCGACATCGCGGGCGTGAGCGGTGCGCATGACCGGAGGGCCCGTGCTGCTCCGTTGCCCGACGTGCTAGCGCGCAGAACAATCTGTTGGTGCATTCGGCGGCTGCTGAAGCGTTTCGGCAGCCGCTTTTTATACGGAGTTTAAATACAACAGTCTGTTGTATTACGCAGAGTGGTATATCTCTAGCGGGAAAAATGCGAGAGACGGAGCATTATGGCGTTGCTAGTAGGACTGGACGTAGGGTCGACGACGACCAAAGTTTACGCGATGCACGAGGATATGACCGAGGCGTGGTGGGGATATCGCCGCCACGGGGCGTGTCAGACAGCGAGCGTGCGCGCCATGCTCGGCGAGCTCGCCGAGCGCTTTCCCCATGAGTCACTGCGCGTTGCGGTGACCGGCTCGGGTGCGCGCGATATCGCGACCGCGCTGGGCGCCTCGTACGTTCAGGAGGTGGTCGCCAACGCGCTCGCGATCAGCAGGTTCTATCCGCAGACGCGCTGCGCCATCGAGCTGGGCGGCCAAGACGCCAAGATGATCTTCTTCCGCACCAACGATAAGGGAGACATCGAGGTTGCCGACATGCGCATGAACGGCTCGTGCGCAGGCGGTACCGGTGCATTTATCGACGAGATGGCAAAGCTCATGGGGGTCGGCACCGAATCGGGCGAGTTCGAGCAGCTCGCAAGCCGGGGAACGACCGTCCACGAGGTCTCGGGCCGCTGCGGCGTGTACGCAAAGACCGATATCCAGCCGCTGCTCAACGAGGGCATTCCTACCACCGACCTGGCGCTTTCGGCGCTTCACGCGGTCGCCCGCCAAACGATCGGCGGTCTGGCCCAGGGTATCGACATCGAGCCGCCGGTAATCTTCGAGGGCGGTACGCTCGCCTACAACCCCACGCTGGTCCGCGTGTTCCGGGAGCAACTGAATCTATCGGACGATCAGGTTATCGTCCCGCGCGATCCGCAGATCATGGTCGCGCGCGGTGCCGCCCTGTCGCTGACCGACATGTTCGCATCGTCCCAACCGATCGACCTTCCCGACGCTTTTGTCCGGCTGGATAAGCTCGAGACGGTCGCGCCCGCAAGCGGGGAGGGACGTCTTGCCCAGCCCTTTTTTGCCACACCTGCCGAGCAGGCGGATTTTACGGCACGCCATGGCAAAGAGACGCCGGCAAAGGGTCCGGATGCGTATGCGCCCGGAGAGACGGTGCGTGTGGCGCTCGGTATCGATTCGGGGAGCACGACGACCAAGTTCGCCCTGGTCGATGAGGCGGGTGAGCTTGTCGATTCGTTCTACGCGTCTAATAACGGCAGACCGCTCGACGTCGCCCAACAGGGTCTTGTCAGCTTGAAGAACCGCTGGGAGACAGCGGGAGTCACGCTTGCGATCGATGCCGTGGGCACCACGGGATACGGCGAGAAGCTTTTCGCGCGCGCGTTCCACGCCGACTACCATACGGTCGAGACGGTCGCGCACGCCCGCGCCGCGTGCGCATGCGTTCCCGATGCGACCTTCGTGCTCGACATCGGCGGACAGGATATGAAGGCCATCTGGCTCAACCACGGCGTGCTGACCGATATCGTCGTCAACGAGGCGTGCTCTGCGGGCTGCGGCTCGTTCCTCGAGGGTTTTGCCAAAAACCTCGGAATAGCCGTTGAGGATATCGCGACCGAGGCATTTTCGTCCAAAGCCCCCGCCGTTCTCGGCAGCCGCTGCACGGTGTTCATGAACAGCAGCGTCGTTTCCGAGCAGCGGCGCGGTAAGGGTCCGGGCGACATCATGGCCGGTCTCTGCCGCTCGATTATCGAGAACGTGTTCACCAAGGTCATTCGCGTTTCAAATCTCAACCGTCTGGGCGACAAAGTCGTCGTCCAGGGCGGCACGTTCCGAAACGACGCGGTGCTGCGCGCATTCGAGCAGTACCTGGGCAAACCCGTCACGCGTGCGCCCCACCCGGGGCTGATGGGCGCTATCGGTATCGCCCTGCTCGCGCGCGAGGAATGCCGCAAGGGCGACGCCGGCACGTCGTTTATCGGGCTCGATGCCGTGGAGCGCTTCGAGCATCGCGAGTTCGGCGGCGTTACCTGCCGTCGGTGCAACAACCGCTGCCAGCGCGCGGTCGTGGCATTTGGCGACGGCTCGCTTTACGTCACGGGCAATCGCTGCCCGCGCGGCGGCGCCATCTCATGGGATGAGCTCGTGCGCGAGGTTCCCGCGGCGGAGGAGCTGCGTCCGCAGGGTGCTTGCGAGGCACAGGCACCCGGCACGGGGCGCGACCGGACCGCGGCTGCCCCCAATCTCTTTGTCGACCGCGAGAAGCTGCTGTTCGAGTCGTACCCCACGGTTCCCGTCAGCGGGGGGCGCGATGTCACGATCGGCATTCCCCGTGTGCTCGAGTTCTGGGACACCATGCCGTTCTGGTCGACGTTCTTCAGCACGCTCGGCTTTAAGGTGCGCGTCTCGGGACGCAGCACCAAGGCGATGTACGAGCGCGGTCTGGCGCACGTCACATCCGACACCGTGTGCTTCCCGGCCAAGCTCGTCCACGGGCACATCCGCAATCTCGTCGACGCCGGCGTCAACCGCATCTTCATGCCCATCATCACGACGGTGCCCACCGAAAACACCGCCTCTACCAGCGAGTGGATGTGCGCCGTCGTAAAGGGATACCCCTACGTGATGCGCAATTCCGATAACCCGGAGGAGCGTTTCGGCGTTCCGTTCGATACGCCGCTGTTCCACTGGTACGACGAGGGCGACCGAAACCGCCAGCTCAAGGCGTGGTGCAAGGAGACCTTCGATATCGATGCCGACCTGGTTGCCAAGGCGACCGAGCAGGCGGACCGCGCGCAGGAGACGTTTGAGAACCAGCTGCAGCTGCGCGGCAGGCAGGTGCTCGAGAACGTGCACGAGGACGGCGGCTACGCGGTGGTGATCGCTTCGCGCCCGTACCACAACGACCCGCTGGTCAACCACGGGCTGCCCAAGCTCTTCTCTGAGCGCGGCATCCCCGTGCTGACGCCCGATGCGGTGCCGGGGGTCTGCAACGTCGATCTTTCCAACAGCCGCATCGACATCGTGAACAACTACCATGCGCGCATGCTGTCGTGCGCGGTCATCGTCGCATCGACGCCCGAGCTCGAGCTCGTGCAGATGGGCAGCTTCGGCTGCGGCCACGATGCGTATCTCACCGACGAGATCGCGCGCATGATGGGCGAGATGGGCTCCAAGGTTCCGATGATGATCAAGCTCGATGAGAGCGACGTCGCCGGTCCCATGGGCATTCGCGTGCGTTCGTTTATCGAGTCGGTCAACCGTCGTCGCGCGGAGGAGCGTGCCGAGGGCGCCCGGGTGCACGCGGTCCATCCGCTCGACGACCCGTATAAGGTCAAGTACACCAAGCGCGACCGGCACGACAAGATCGCGCTGGTCCCCAACACCTCCCATGCGTTCTGCAGGCTCATGACCGCGGCGATGCGCAATCAGGGCGTGCGCGCCGAGGCCCTTGATATCGGGCGCGAGGATGCCATCCGCCTGGGCAAACGCTATGTGCACAACGACATCTGCTTCCCCGCGCAAATCGTGATCGGCGAGGCGCTCGCGGCACTCGAGAGCGGTAAGTACGACCCGCACGACGTCGCCGTGGTGACTGGCAAGTATATCGGCGACTGCCGCCTGACGCACTACATGCCCCTGCTGCGCCGCGCGCTCGACGACGCGGGATACGACTATGTCCCGGTGCTCACCAACGACGACGTCGATGCCCACAATGCGCATCCGGGCTTCAAGCTCGGCCTTGGCCCGAGCATCCAGATCGCCTACGGTCTTCCCATGATCGATGCCCTCGAGGCCATGCTTAGGCGCATCCGTCCCTACGAGCTCGAGAAGGGCGCGGCGGACGCTGCGTTCGACCGCGCGCTCGATGAGGTTATCGAGGGCATGGAGCGCTCCGGGCTGAGAGGCCAGGCGACGGGCTTCAAACGCGCGCTTGCGATCATGGACGCCGTTCCGTACGACCGCTCGAACCCGCATCCGACCGTTCTCATCGTGGGCGAGTACCTGCTCAATTTCCATCTCGGCGCCAACCACGAGATCGAGCGCTACCTCGAGGACAACGGGCTCGAGGTCATCGAGGCGCGCATGACCGACGTGATCCGCAAGACCTATTTCTACAAGCATGCGCAGTCGCGCGAGTTCCACGTCGACCTGTCGCTGCCCGAAAAGGCCTGGTACGCCACGGCGGACAACCTGTTCGAGCTGTCTCTTATACACATCTCCGAGCCCACGAGACATGCGCAGAT
>UQPL01000142.1:0-5041 GCA_900542895.1 uncultured Collinsella sp.
GCGTCAGATGTGTATAAGAGACAGATGTATCACTTTGTGACGGGTTTCACCGCCAAGATCCCCGGCACTGAGGTCGGCGTCACCGAGCCCACGCCCACGTTCTCCTCGCTGTTTGGCGAGCCGTTTATGCCGCTCGATCCCATGGTCTATGCCAAGATGCTCGGCGAGCGTATCGCCGACGGTCGCACCCGCGTCTATCTGGTCAACACCGGCTGGATCGGTGGCGGTTATGGCGTGGGCCATCGTATCGAGCTTGCCTACACGCGCTCGCTGGTCGCGCGCGCCCTCGACGGCACCATCGAAGACAGCGAGTTCTTGCACGACGACATCTTTAACGTCGACATTCCCACGACGTGCCACGGCGTGCCCGATGGCATCCTGGTGCCGCGCCAATACTGGCAGAGCACCGCGCGCTACGACGAGGCCGCGCACAACCTGGCAGTGATGTTCGAGGAGAACTTCGAGAAGAAGTACTCGCACCTGCCCGAGTCCGTCAAGGCCGCCGGCCCGCACGCCCAGGTGTCCGCCGAGACCCGTCATCGCGGCCGCGGCCTGCTGGGACTCCGCCACTAGCGTCGCCTTAGACCCAAAACCACCATAAAGGGGCCAGTGCACCTTTGTGGTGGTTTTGCTCGCGCGGATGACTCGGGTTACAATACGCCTGACATATCGTCCCCTTCTCCGGATGGGGACAGCGTAAGCGCTCTTGTAGCGGCACCGTAGGACTTTGAAGGTGGCCGTCGTAAGGGCGCTTTTTGTTTAGGCACCCACACTCGGGTGCACGCTATGAAGGGAGAGCATATGAAGAGCTTTGTTGCCGAGGATTCGTTTTGGGAGCTGTTTCCGCAGGCGGCTGTCGGCGTTGTGGTCGTAAAGGGCATGAAGCCCGCGGCACAGATTCCCCAAGAGGACGTGGATGCTATTACCGCGTTGCTCGACCGCGCCAACATCGATGCGGAGCGTCATCTGACGAGTGACACCATCAGCGAGAACGCGCCGGTCAAGGCATGGCGCGAGGCGTATCGTCAGTTCAAGACCAAGAAGGGAGCTCGGTGCTCGATCGAGAACCTGCTTAAGCGCGTGCTCAAAGGCAAGCCGGTCGGCCACATCACGCCGGCGGTGGATATCTACAATACGATTTCGCTGACCTATGCGCTGCCCGTCGGCGGTGAGGATCTGCACGCTATTGAGGGCAATCTGCGCTTGACGGTGACCGACGGCGGCGACGCGTTCCTGCCGCTCGGCGAGGAGGCGGACGACCCGACACTTCGCGGTGAGCTTGCCTATATCGACGACGCGGGCGCCGTGTGCCGCTGCTGGAACTGGCGCGACGGCGTTCGCACGGCGCTGTCCGACGATTCGGCCGACGCGTTCCTGGCGATTGAGTGCGTGGAGCCCGAGCGGATGGGGGATTGCCGGGCTGCGATCGATCGCTTAGCCGAGCTGCTTGAGCGCTATCTGGGAGCGACGGTTGTCATTAAGACGCTTGTGACCCGCGACAATCCTTGCGTGGAGCTGTAGCGGCGCCTAGAACCTATTGATGCCCCAAACCACCACAAAGGTGCCTGTCCCCTTTGTGGTGGTTTTTATGTTGATTGGTTAACAATTGGGATATTTGGGTACGGGGGTTCGGACATGCGACTAAGATGTTTACCCGTTAGCATTATGCAAGCGAAAGGCGGTCGTCTCCCATGCAGCAGAGCGACGAGACACGTTTCGAGGACTTTGTCGGACTGATCAGCGGACTCTACAAGGAGATCCAGCGCATTAAGACGTCTGAGGGCGCAAGGCTGGGTCTCAAGGGCTCCGACGTTATGTGCCTGTACTATCTTGAGCGCAGCAAGGATGGCCTGACTGGCGCTGACCTGGCTCGCATGGCAGGCGTGACCCGCGCCGCCGTCTCGCGTACGCTCGCGCATCTGGAGGAGGGCGGCTACGTCGAGGTCGATGATTCGGGCGATGCCGCCGTTAAGTATCGTGCTCCGGTGCGTTTGACCGCTCTGGGCGGCGAGAGCATGAGCGAGGCAGACCGCATCATTCGCGAGGTGCTCGATACCACCGGTAAGGCTATGGGTGTGGAGCAGCGCGAGCAGATGTATGCGTCGCTGCGCACGATTCTCAACACCCTGCGCGAGATCTAAGGCCGCCAAGGCATTTGCTTCCAATTAACAACTTAACAACTGCATAGTCCCGTTTGAGCGCGTATGCCGTGCCGGGGCATTGCTGTCAAAATTCCCTGCGCGGGACCTGCGCAAGAAAGGATTCGCTATGTCCATTCGTATTATTACCGATTCCGCGAGCGATATGTCGCCGACTGAGCACCCCGCTCTGCGTGTTCTGCCGCTGTCCGTCACCTTTGGCATCGATGTGTACATGGATGGCGTCGACATCGATCACCAGCGCTTTTACGAGATGCTCGTGGAGCGCGATGAGCTGCCCAAGACCGGCCAGGTCAACCCGTACGCGTTTTCGCAGGCTATTGCCGAGGCGCGTGAGGCCGGCGATGAGGCTGTGATTATTACCGTGGGCGCTAAGCTTTCGGGCACCAATCAGAGTGCCCGTACCGCACTTGCCGAGGCGCCGGGCGGCGACGTGTTCGTGGTAGACAGCAACAACGTCACCCTGGGCGAGCGCGTCCTGGTCGAGTATGCGCTGCACTTGGTGGACGAGGGCCGCAGTGCATCTCAGATCGCGGCGGCTGTCGAGGCCGTGCGCGACCGTGTGGTGGTTATCGGCCTGCTCGAGACGCTGGAGTACCTGGTGCGCGGCGGTCGTCTATCTGCTGCTGCGGGCGCTGTGGGCACGCTGCTCAATGTGAAGCCCGTGGTGGCTGTCGAGGACGGTCTGATCGTGCAGCTGGGCAAGGCGCGCGGTTCCAAGAACGGCCGCAACCTGCTGAACCAAAAGGTCGAAAAGGCGGGCGGCATCGATTTTTCCATGCCGCTGGCGCTCGGCTATACGGGTCTTTCGGATGCGGTGCTCAAGAAGTATATCGAGGACAGCGCGGCACTGTGGGCTGGTCACACCGAGGGCGAACTGCCCGTTCACACCATTGGCGCCACCATCGGCACCCACGTAGGCCCCGGCGCCGTAGCCGTAGCCTTCTTCCAGTCCGCTAACTAACCGACCTGCCATAAACCACCACAAAGGGGACAGGCCCTTTGTGGTGGTTTATGCTTTTCCGGGTGGAAGGGAGCGAGCAATGGCGTCTGAGGGCTTTTTTGAACGGGTGTACGAGGTAGTCGAGCAGATCCCCGAAGGGATGGTCGCCACGTATGGTCAGGTGGCGCTGCTTGCCGGTCGTCCGCGGAGCGCGCGCTATGTGGGCTATGCGCTGCATAGCAACCCACGCCCCGGCGAGATTCCCTGTCACCGCGTGGTGTTTGCCGACGGGCGTATATGCGAGGGTTTTGCTTTTGGCGGCCCCGATGCTCAGCGTGAGCTTTTGCTAGGGGAGGGTGTGGCGTTTAAGGACGACATGCACGTCGATCTGGGCGCCTGTCGCTGGCCTGCCGGACTCTAACAGCTCGTTCGTGTCAAAACCACTACAAAGGTGCCTGTCCCCTTTGTAGTGGTTTCCCGTTGCTGGTTTACCGGGGCTAACTTATGGAGAAGCTATGGCGGCGCATATTGACGCTAGAAAGTAAACCACGGTGAACTATATTGGTTTCAGCAACGGAGCAGGCAATAGGCGATGAAAAAGCCTGCCCTGTTGAGTTTGATTCGCATTCCTCCCCTCTGTGCGATTCAACGGTGTACTTCGGGAACGGGCCCGCTGGCAACTGACTGCCGGCGGGCCCGTTCCTGTTTATCGGGGGAGTGCGACGGATGGAGTCGATCCGGTCAGGCAACAAAAAAGGCGGACGCCGTAGCGCCCGCCCTAAAGCAATCGCAAGCTCAAGCCACCAGATCGGTCTAGTACACCATACCCATGGCGTCCTGAACCTCTGCCAGGGTCTGCTCGGCGATCTCGTTGGCGCGACGGTTGCCCTCGTGCAGGACGTCCTTCACATAGTCCAGATCGTTCTCGTATCGCTGGCGACGCTCGCGGATCGGTGCGAAGTACTCGTTGACGGCCTCGGTCACGTACTTCTTGAGCTGGCCGGAGCCGCCCATGCCAATCTCCTCGGCAATCTCGACCTCGGAGCGACCGGTGCAGATGGCGGCTGTCGAAAGCAGGCCGGACACGCCGGGGCGGTTCTCGGGATCGAACGTGATCATGCGCTCGGAGTCGGTCTGGCTCTTCTTGATGCGCTTGGCCGTCTCCTCAGCGGTCATCGAGATGTTGATGGCGTTGCCGTAGCTCTTGCTCATCTTGCGACCGTCAAGGCCGGGCAGCAGCGGGGTCTCGGACAGCAGTGCCTCGACCTCGGGAAATACCTTGCCGTAGCGGTTGTTAAAGCGGCGTGCGATGGTGCGGGTAAGCTCGATGTGCGGCAGCTGGTCGCGACCGACGGGCACCACGTTGCCCTTGCAGAACAGAATATCGCAGGCCTGATGTACCGGGTAGGTGAGCAGAAGGCCGGTGAGCTCGTGGCCCGAGGCCTCCATCTCGGCCTTTACCGTGGGGTTGCGCGCCAGCTCGGCCTCAGACACCAGTGACAGGAACGGCAGCATGAGCTGGTTGGCGGCGGGCACGGCGGAGTGCGCGTAGATCATGGTCTTGTCGGGGTCGATACCGCAGGCAAGATAGTCCATGACCATGTTGTACACGTTGTCCTGGATGTGCTCGGTCGTGTCGCGGTCGGTGATGACCTGGTAGTCGGCGATGAGCACGTTGGTCTTGGCGCCCATGTTCTGCAGCTCAACACGGCCCTTGAGGGTGCCGAAGTAGTGGCCCAGGTGCAGACGGCCGGTGGGGCGGTCGCCGGTGAGCATGGTGAACTTCTCGGGCGTCTTGGCCAGGCCCTCGCGAATGGCGTTGCTCTTTTGCAGCGCGACTTCGTAGCTGTTCTCGTTTGGCATGATTGCTCCTAACGTATGTTCATGGGTCAAGATGATAACTGTCTCTTATACACATCTGACGCTGCCGACGAAGGCT
>UQPL01000143.1:0-4994 GCA_900542895.1 uncultured Collinsella sp.
AAGCCTTCGTCGGCAGCGTCAGATGTGTATAAGAGACAGATCAACGCCTTCAATACCCTGTGCGATTGGGGCATGCGGGCGCTCGTCGGTCCGGTCACCACCGGTGCTGCCGTTGCCGTCTCGGGCGAGATCGCCGACGATATGCTCATGGTCACGCCTTCGGCCTCGTCGCTCGACGTTACCAAGGATAAGACCACGGTTTTCCAGGTTTGCTTCACCGATCCCACCATGGGCGCCAGCGCCGCGAAGTTCTTGGCCGAGAAGTACGCGGATGCCAAGATCGCCCTGTTCTACAACTCCGGCGATACGTATAGCTCGGGCGTTGCCGACGCTTTTGCCGAGCAGGCCAAGGCGTCCAAGCTCGACATCGTCGATACCGAGACCTTTAAGGACGACTCCTCCACGAGCTTTACCAACCAGCTCACCAAGGCCAAGGAGGCCGGCGCCACGCTCATCTTTGCGCCGATCTACTACACGCCCGCGTCCGTCCTGCTCAAGAACGCCAAGGACATGGGCTACGACATGACCCTCATGGGTACCGACGGCATGGACGGCCTGCTCTCTGTGGAAGGCTTCGATACCTCTCTTGCCGAGGGCGTACTGCTCATGACCCCGTTTTCGGCTGACGATGAGAAGAATGCCGACTTCGTCAAGGCCTATAAGGATGCCTACGACGAGACGCCCAACCAGTTTGCCGCCGACGCTTACGATTGCGTCCACGCCATCGCCGAGGCTATCGATAGGGCGGGGATTGACATTTCGGCCGACGGTGCCGACATTGCCGGCGACCTTGCCAAGGCCATGCGCAAGATCAAGATCGAGGGCCTGACGGGCGAGCTGACGTGGAATGACGAGGGCCAGGTCGAAAAGCCCGCCACAGCCTATGTGATCCAGGACGGCAAGTACATCGCCGCCTAAGTGCGCATAAAGCGCGACCAGTGAGGCCGTTTTATTCAGGGCAGGGACGCCTGTAACAGAACGGAAACATTACTTTCACACAATAAAGTGGCATTACTGCATAAAGTAATAGAAATACGCAGAATTATGGATAAATGAACAAATCCAAAGAAAAGTTGAAATAATCGCCACTTTCCTTAACTAAAGCGTCTAGTATTTTGCGAACGCCGAACACGGCGAAGGATGGCCTGTCGGGTAACCGAAACCCGACGAGATTTGAGAGGAGAGCCGCATGTCGAGCCTCACCGGTAAGTCATTGAACCCTGTTATGAATCGCAGGAGCGTTATCGCGAGCGCAGCAGGTCTGGGGGCGATGTCCATTCTAGCTGGTTGCTCCTCCAACGGCGGCGACAGCGGTTCCGCTTCGAGCGACGCTTCGTTTAAGATCGGTACCATCGGCCCGCTGACCGGCGCCAACGCGTCCTACGGCAAGTCCGTTACCCAGGGTGTCGAGCTTGGCTGCAAGGATTTCTCGACCAAGGAGCTGCCGCTTGCCAGCAAGGCCGAGGATGACCAGGCCGATGGCGAGAAGGCCGTCAACGCCTTCAACACCCTGCTCGACTGGGGCATGCAGGCCCTCGTCGGCCCGACCACCACGGGTGCGTCGGTTGCCGTTGCCGCAGAGTGTGGTAACGACCCCAAGACGTTCATGATTACCCCGTCCGCGTCCTCCGAGGACGTCACCGACGGCAAGGATTGCGTCTTCCAGGTTTGCTTCACCGACCCCAACCAGGGCGTCAACGCTGCCAAGTTCCTGGCCCAGAAGTATGCGGACGAGAAGTTCGTGCTGTTCTATAACTCCGGCGACGCCTATTCTTCGGGCATCGCAGATTCCTTTAAGGCCCAGGCCGCTGAGTCCAAGCTCGAGGTTGTTGACGAGGAGACCTTTAAGGACGACTCCGCCACGAGCTTTACCAACCAGCTGACCAAGGCCAAGCAGGCCGGCGCCACCATGATCTTTGCGCCGATCTACTACACGCCGGCATCCGTCCTGCTCAAGAACGCCAAGGACATGGGCTACGACGTCAAGATGATGGGCTGCGACGGTATGGACGGCATCCTGGGCGTTGAGGGCTTCGATACCTCTCTTGCCGAGGGTCTGCTGCTCATGACCCCGTTCTCCGCCGACGACGAGAAGAACGCCGACTTCGTCAACGCTTACAAGGATAAGTACGGCGATACCCCCGACCAGTTTGCCGCCGACGCCTACGACGGCGTGCACGCGGTGGCCGAGGCCCTCAAGGAGGCCGGTCTTGGTGTCGACGCCGACCCGACCGAGGTCGCCGAGAAGCTGTCCAAGGCTATGCTCAAGATTACCGTTGACGGTCTGACCGGCAAGCTTTCCTGGAACGACAAGGGCCAGGTCCAGAAGGAGCCCACGACGTACGTCATCACCGACGGCAAGTACGTACAGGCCTAATAGGCCGCCTTACATAGAGCGGTTTTGATCCCAAGCAGGGGAGGTTTTGGCCTTCCCTGCTTGCTTGGTATCTAGGGACGATGTAACGTCTCTGTTTCATACATCAACTGGAAACCTATTCGAAAGGGGGATGTGGAACATGACGGTCTTTATCCAATACCTGGTCAACGGCCTGTCCATGGGCAGCGTCTACGCCATCATCGCGTTGGGCTACACCATGGTCTACGGTATCGCCAAGATGCTGAACTTCGCTCACGGCGATGTCATCATGGTCGGTGCCTATGTCTCGTTCTGCGCCACGTCGTATCTCGGCCTTCCGGGCTGGGCATCTGTAGTTCTCTCTTGTGTGGTCTGTACCGTTCTCGGTGTTCTCATCGAGGGCCTGGCCTATAAGCCGCTGCGTCAGGCGGGCCCGCTGGCCGTTCTGATCACGGCTATCGGCGTGTCTTACTTCCTGCAGAACGCCGCGCAGCTTCTGTGGGGCGCCACGCCCAAGAACTTTACTTCGCTCGTCACCTTCCAGGTGCCGGAGTTCTTGGCCAAGTTCAACGTAAGCGCCGTCTCGCTCGTCACCATCGTCGCCTGCCTGGTTATCATGGCCGGCCTGATGTTCTTTACGGGTAAGACCAAGATGGGCAAAGCCATGCGCGCCGTGTCCGAGGACAAGGCCGCCGCTCAGCTGATGGGCATCAACGTCAACCGCACCATCTCAATGACGTTTGCCATCGGCTCCGCCCTTGCCGCCATCGCCGGCGTGCTGCTGTGCTCCTACTCGCCGGTCCTGCAGCCCACGACGGGCGCCATGCCTGGCATCAAGGCTTTCGACGCCGCCGTCTTCGGTGGCATCGGCTCCATTCCCGGCGCCTTTGTCGGCGGCATTCTCATCGGCATCATCGAGGCAATGGCACAGGCCTACATTTCCACGAGCCTTGCCAACTCCATCGTCTTTGGTGTTCTGATCATCGTCCTGCTCGTCAAGCCTGCCGGCCTCTTGGGCAAGTACGTCCCCGAGAAGGTGTAGGTGAGCGTTATGAAGTTTCTTAAAGACAAGCAGACGCGTCACGACTTTGTCACGTACGCCATGTGCATCGTGGCATTCGCCATCGTGTTCTTCATGCAGTCGAACCACATGATCCCGCGCATGATTGCCGGTCAGCTGGTTCCCATCACGGCCTATATCGTCATGGCCATTTCCCTCAACCTCGTCGTCGGCATCGCGGGCGACCTGTCGCTGGGCCATGCGGGCTTTATGAGTGTCGGTGCCTACACGGGCATCGTTACCGCCGTCGCGCTCGAGAGCGCCGTCCCCTCCGATCCGGTGCGCCTTATCATCAGCATCGTGGTCGGTGCCATCGCCGCCGCCATCCTGGGCTTCCTGATCGGTATCCCGGTCCTGCGCCTGAGCGGCGACTATCTGGCCATCGTGACCCTGGCTTTTGGCGAGATCATCAAAGAGATCGTCACCTGCCTTATCGTGGGCGTCGACTCCCGCGGCCTGCATGTGATCTTTAATATCACGGGTAACTCCACGATCGACGACCTGCACCTGCTCGAGGACGGCACCGCCATCATCAAGGGCGCCCAGGGCGCCTCAGGCGTGTCGACGTACTCGACCTTCCTCGCCGGTGCCATCCTGGTCATGGTCGCACTCGTGATCGTGCTCAACCTGGTTCGCAGCCGTACCGGCCGTGCCATCATGGCCGTGCGCGATAACAAGATTGCAGCCGAGTCCGTGGGCATCTCCGTCACTCAGTACCGCATGATCGCCTTTGTGGTTTCCGCTGCCCTCGCCGGTGCTGCCGGAGCCCTGTTCGGCGGTAACTTCTCGCAGCTTTCCGCCACTAAGTTCGACTTCAACACGTCCATCCTCATTCTGGTGTTCGTGGTCCTGGGCGGTCTGGGCAACATGCGCGGCTCCGTTATCGCCGCGGCGCTGCTCACGGTGCTTCCCGAGCTGCTCCGTCAGTTCTCGGACTACCGCATGCTCATCTACGCCATCGTGTTGATTCTGGTCATGGTCTTTACTAACAACCCACAGCTCAAGGCGTTCTTCGCACGCATTAAGGACCGCTTTGCTTCCAAGAAGGAGGTGGCAGCCGATGCCCAGTAAGTTTGAGTTCAACAAGGGCAAGATGGTCCCGTATCCTTCTGGCGCCATCGTTCCCGACCGCGACCTGGGCGAGCGCCCGGCACTCGAGTGCATCCACCTGGGCATTGAGTTTGGTGGCCTTAAGGCAGTCGACGACTTTAGCCTGACTATCGGCAAGACCGAGATCGCCGGTCTGATTGGTCCCAACGGTGCCGGTAAGACCACGGTCTTCAACCTGCTCACCAAGGTGTATCAGCCCACGCACGGCACCATCCTGCTCGACGGCGAGGACACTTCGGGCAAGTCGGTCTACCAGGTCAACCGCATGGGTATCGCCCGTACCTTCCAGAACATCCGCCTGTTTAACACCATGACGGTGGAGGACAACGTAAAGGTTGGCCTGCACAACCAGGAGCGCTACTCCGGCTTTGAGGGTGTGCTGCGCCTGCCGACGTATTGGAAGCACGAGAAGGCCGCCCACGAGCGCGCCATGGAGCTGCTGTCCATTTTTGATATGGAGCATCTGGC
>UQPL01000144.1:0-4902 GCA_900542895.1 uncultured Collinsella sp.
GCGCCCTTGAAGTTGAACGTCAGATTGTCCAAATGCGGCCCGCGCAGCGTCGAGCAGTTACGCGGTTCGTAGAACCGCGTAACCCCCTAGCTCATCATCGCATTCATCATCTCGGTGGTTGCGGAATCGTCGGCAGACCACTCGTTATCCTTGTTGGCGGAATACTTAAAGGTGACCTTGGTGTCCTTGGTCTTAGCGGCCTTGGTCACGTCGACCATGACCTGGCCGGCCATCTTGTACAGGTCGTCCTCGGACGGCATCGTATCGAGTGCGGCGACCTTCTCCTGATACTGGGTGGCGAAATCTTCGACGATCTTATTCATGGACTTGCAGGTGATGGTAACCTCGGCGGTCGCGGTGCCCTTGTCCTCATCGACCGTCACATCACCGATCTTGTAATCAAAACCCTCGAGATAGCTCTTGGCGTACTCCTTGGGATCGATGCCCAGCTGCTCAAACTCGTCGCCCGAAGCCTCTTCCAGACCGGCAAGGAAGTCATCGCCGCCGTTCTTGATCTCGTCAAACTGGCTCGTAAGGTCGTTGGTGATGAGCTCCTCCACCGAAGGCCCTCCGCAGCCGGAAAGCAAAACCACGCACGCGACCAGGGCGGCCATCAGGGGCGCAAGCAGCAGCTTCTTTTTCATGACATTCCTCCAAACAAGCGGCGCCGCGTTCCCTGCGCAGCGCACGTCGTAACTGCAAGTACATATTAGCAGCCCGGCCCAACCCCCTGCGTCACAAAAGCGCAGGCGGCTCAATTTGACGAACGAATGGCCCGTAAAGCAAGCCCCCTGCAATTAAATGCACCTGCTTAGCCTATTAAAAAAGGGTGGCCGGACAACCCGACCACCCTTGTGCATCTTCTGGATGCCGCAGACTACTTGCGGACGACCTTAACGATGGCGTCACCGGCGGCGACGGCAGACTCGGCCTCGACGGCGAGCTCGACATCGGCAAACTCGGCGGTGTTGGACACGGCCACGACGACGCAGTCCTTGTAACCGGCGGCAGCGATCTTGGCGCGGTCGATCTTGAGCAAGGGCTGGCCGGCCTTCACGACGTCGTCAGCCTTGACGAAGCCCTCGAAGCCGTCGCCGTTCATGTTGACGGTATCGACGCCAACGTGCACCAGAACCTCGATGCCGCTATCGGATTGCAGGCCCACGGCGTGACCCATGGTGACGGTCACCTTGCCATCGCAGGGAGCGTAGACCAGGTCGTCCTCGGGCCACACGGCGCAGCCCTTGCCAAGAACCTCGCCACCAAAGACGGGATCGGGCACGTCGGCCATCTTGATGACCTTACCCTTGACGGGCGAGCACAGCACGTCGGCGCCGGCAGAAGCAGAGATGGAGGCCGGAGCAGCAGCTGCCGCGGGCTCAGCCTTCTTCTTGAACATATCAAACAGACCCATACGTTTTCTCCTCTTGATTGAGCGCAACGTTTTGCGCATGCCTATGGTGATTATAGTGCCAAATGATCAAATTGCTAAGGTGAGGGCTCGAATCGCAAGCCCTTCCAAGCCCTTCCCAAAACCTTTTCCCCAGTGACACTCATATTGTCGATTAATCCAGGCCCTCGGTACCGTTGGACTTGATAATCTTCTGGTATGCGAAGAAGCTGTCCTTGCGGCGGCGCTCGTAGGTACCGGTGCCATCGTCGTACTTATCGACGTGGATGAAGCCGTAGCGCTTGCGCATCTCGCCAGTGCCGGCGGAAACCAGGTCGATGGGACCCCACCAGGTGTAGGCAATCAGGTCAACGCCATCGGCAATGGCCTCGCCCATGGCCTTGACGTGGCTCTGCAAGTAGGCGATGCGATACGGGTCATGGATGGAGCCGTCCTCCTCGACCTCATCGTAAGCGCCCATGCCGTTCTCGACCACCATCAGCGGAATCTCGTAGCGAGCGTAAATCTCGTTGAGGGCGATGCGCAGGCCCAACGGATCGATCTGCCAGCCCCAGTCGGTGGACTCCAGATAGGGATTCTTGCCGCCAAAGGTCATGTTGCCCTCGGTCATCTCGTGGTCCTTGTGGGTGCCCACGGTGCCGGACATGTAGTAGCTAAAGGTGTAGAAATCAACCTTGCCGTCGGCGATATCCTGCAAGTCACCGTCCTCCATCACGAGCTCGACATCGTTCTCGGCCCAGAAGCGCTTGGCATAGAACGGGTACTTGCCGCGCACCTGCACGTCGGAGCAGTACCAGTTCATGGTATTCATCTCCTGCTGCGTGGCGAACACGTCGGCCGGATCGCACGTGGCGGCATAGGAAAGGATGAAGCAGTCCATGTTGCCCATCTTAAACTGCGGGTAATGCTCGTGGGCATAGCGCACGACACGGCCGCTGGCGACAAACTGGTGATGCAGCGCCTGCATACGAGCCTGCGGCGTGGTGTGGACCGCCGACGCCGGACCCTCAAAGCCCTGAATCATGCTGGTCTCAAAGAGGTTGCCCATGTCCTGGGTACCGCAGTTGATCTCGTTGAAGGTGAGCCAGAACTTGACCTTGTCCTGATAGCGGTCGAAGACGGTCTGGCAGTACTTCTCAAAGAAGCCGATGAGCTCGCGGCTCGCCCAGCCGTTGTATTTCTCGACCAGGTGATAGGGCATCTCGTAGTGCGAGAGGGTCACGAGCGGCTCGATATTGTGAGCGCGCAGGCAGTCGAAAACGCGATCGTAGAAGGCGAGGCCGGCCTCGTTGGGCTCAGCGTCGTCGCCGTTGGGAAAAATGCGGCTCCAAGAGATGGACATGCGGAACATGGTAAAGCCCATCTCGGCGAACAGCGCGATGTCCTCCTCGTAGTGATGATAGAAGTCGATACCGTCATGATTGGGGTAGAAGCGGTTGGGGTCGATGTCGATCGTAATCTGGCGCGGCTCCTTGTAGCTGCCGCCCAAGAAATGGTCGTCGACGGAAGGACCGCGGCCGTCCACGTTCCAAGCGCCCTCAAACTGGTTGGCGGCGGTGGCGCCGCCCCAATAGAAGCCCTCGGGGAACTTGATGTTTGCCATGAGCATCTCCTTTGCATCGCGGGTCGATAAGCCGAGTATCGCCCACGCGCGGGACGCGCGGCTCCTAGTGCTCTAAACCCGACACTTCTTTTCGTTCTCAAGTCCTGCCGCTGCCCCGCCCCTGACACTTCCTGATACCGACCAAAAAGGGACAGGTTTATTTTGGCAGGTTTTATCTGGACAAACGCCGGCGGTAGGCGGCCGGCGTGCAGCCATAGCACTCGGCAAACTTTTTGTAGAAGAAGCTCGTATTGGCATAGCCCACCTCGCGCGCTGCGGCCTCCGCAGTAGCACCGGTATCGAGTAGCGCCGCCGCGCGTGTCAGGCGGCTCTCCTGTACAAGTTGCATAAACGTGCGTCCCGTCTGTCGCTTGAGCAGCGCGCTTGCGTAGTTGGGACTCAGGTGCAGGTGGCGGGCTAAGTCGTCGAGTGTGCAATCGCAAGCCTGCCGCTCGATGTAGCTCATCGCCGCTGCAACCTGCGCCGAGGGAAGCGCGGGGCCGCCCGTCTGCAGCAGCGCGGCCTCGTAGCTTTGCATGAGCTCGACCAGCAGCAGCTCAAACAGTCTCGACACGATCTGGGTGCTCGCTGCCGTCGGCTCCAAGAGCTCGCACAGCATCTCCTGCATGTATCGGCGCACGCGGCGGCTGTTGCCCGTGCGGAAATGCACATGACCGCGGTGGTCGGTTTCGTCATTGAGGGCATTAATGAGGAACTGCGAGACGGTGCTTGACGGCGACAGGCTCTGCTCTAGGCTGCGGTGCAACATCGGCCGCGAGATGACGATGCTCAGCATAATGTCATGCTCGCCGAGCTCGCCCACGGCATGTGGACAGGCCGCGTCAAGCAAGAGCACCTCGTTTTGGGCAAGCGTGAGCTGTGCGCCGTTGACGACCTGCGGCGCATGACCGCGATAGACATAGCTGATTTCGATATAATTGTGCACATGCTCCGGTACAGGGTTGAAGCGCGAGTTACGCACGATTGATAGGCCCTCGGGCATGCCTTCTTGGTGCAAGGCTCGCGTCTGGTCACCGATTTTATGGATATGTTTTTCACTGATATTCTGCTGATGACCCGAGCTGAACGCATCATTCCAGTCATAGCGGGCGCCCGCGCAGTAAGCGCGCTCGCTATCGGTCAGCTCGAGCAGAAGATTGTCCAAACGTGCGATATCCATAGCGCCACCATCGTTGATTTAGTCATATTCTGCCGTGGTTTTGATATTAGCAGGGCAGCTCGGACAACGTACCCTGAACTCGCAAGGGTTTAGAAGGCTGGTTCTGGCATATGGCACGCATCCCAGCGCTTCGCCAAGCAGCTGCGGAGTGGCGTTTGCCCAGATAAAACCGACCAAAATAAACCTGTCCCTTTTTGGCAGGTTTTGAAGGAGTGAATATGGCGGCATACGACAACCATGTGCTTCCGTTCTTGTGGCTCAAGGGCGAAGAACGCGAGACGATTACCGAATACTTAGAGCAGATTGCCAGAGCGGACATCCGTGAAGTCTGCCTCGAATCGCGCACGCATCCCGAGTTTTGTCGCGACGGCTGGTGGGGTGACCTGCGTTTTATTATCGACGAGTGCAAGCGCTTGGGGTTGAAAATCTGGCTGCTCGACGACGCCTATTTCCCCACGGGCTACGCCAACGGCGCGCTTGCGGGCGAGAACGTCGACCCCGCGCTTAAGAAGACCGTGCTCAAACATCGCACGGTTACGGTCGTCGGTCCCCAGCCGTCCACGGTCATCAAACTCGGCAATCTTATGGATCCCACGGAGCACTTTGTGGGCGCGGCGGGTTTTGACGCCGCCGGCGTGCCGCTCGACCTTGAGCCTGTCTCTTATACACATCTCCGAGCCCACGCGACATGCGCAGATCTCGTATGCC
>UQPL01000145.1:0-4748 GCA_900542895.1 uncultured Collinsella sp.
CTACACCTAAGCCTTCGTCGGCAGCGTCAGATGTGTATAAGAGACAGCTCCAAGACTGCTCGCTCCACTGGCCCGAGAGCACACCCGCCACGGACTTGGTCTCCTTGGGCAGGCTGGCGTTCTCGCGACCGTGGAACAGGCTGCCGACCTCGTACAGATGCACGTTGGGCGTGCCGTGGGCCTCGTTATAGGCCACGGATTGCAGCAGGCCCGGCAGCAGCGAACGACGCATCTCGGTCTGCTCGGCCACCAGCGGGTTCATGAGAACCACGGGGCAGCCGCGGCCCTCGGTGGACATGCCAATCTTCTCCAGGTCGCCCGGGGCGGCAAAGCCAAAGGTCGTGGTCTCGTTGAGGCCACAGGCGCGCAGGATCTCGCCAACCTTGCGGGTAAGCTTCTGCTCGCGCGTCAGACCACCGATGTGGTTCTTGGCAGCCGGAATGGTCGCCGTGACGCGACCCATGCCCCATAGGCGCAGGACCTCCTCGATCAGGTCGATCTCACGCGGCAGGTCGGGACGGAAGCTCGGCGGCGTGACCATAAAGTCCTCGCCGTCGCGCTCGACGGTGCAGCCCAGGCGGGTGAGCGAGCGCTCGATAAAGTCGGGCTCGATGTCGGCACCGCAGATGGCGTGCACGCGGGCCAGGCGCAGCTTGATGCTGTCGATGGTCTTGGGCGCGGGGAACACGTCCACATAGCCGGGGGCGACCTCGCCGCCGGCGATCTCCTCGATAAGCGCGCACGTCACATTGGCGACGTCCACGCAGCCGGTCTCGTCGACCTGGCGCTCAAAGCGGATGGAGGCGTCGGAGATCAGCGACAGGTCACGGCTGGTGTGCGAGGTGCGGCCGGCATTGAAGCAGGCGCTCTCGACCATCACATCGACGGTATCGTCCTCGATCTCGGAATCCATGCCGCCCATGACGCCGGCCAACGCCACAGGGCGCTCGCCGTCGGTGATGAGGCCCATGCCGGCGTCGAGCGTGCGCTCCTCGCCATCGAGCGTCGTGAACTTCTCATCCTGCTGGGCGGCGCGAACCACAACGCGACGATGGCCATCGCGCTCGGCAAAGGTGTCGAGGTCAAAGGCGTGCAGCGGCTGGCCGGTGAGCATCATCACGTAGTTGGTGATGTCGACGATGTTGTTGTGCGGGCGCACGCCCAGGGCGTTGAGGCGCTTGACCATCCAGTCGGGCGACGGACCGACCTTCACGTTGCGCACGATGCGGGCAACGTAGCGGTCGCACAGGCCCTCGTCGGCAATCTCGACGGAAAGCTCGTCGTCGGTCGCGCGGCCGGTCTCGGCCTTGATGGCGGGCAGCTCAACGTGGAAATCTCGATCGAAGATGGCGCCGGTCTCGCGGGCCATGCCGATCATGGACAGGCAGTCGGGACGATTGGGCGTGATCTCGCAGTCGAGCACGGTGTCGCTCGAGCCCACGTACTCGGCAAACGGCATGCCGCAGGGCGTATCCTCGGGCAGGATCATAATGCCGGAGTGGTCGCCGCCCAGGCCGAGCTCGCGCGCGGAGCAGTTCATGCCCATGGACACGACGCCGCGAAGCTTGCTCTTCTTGATCTTGACGTCGCCGGGCAGGACAGCGCCGATCATGGCCGTGACGATGTGGTCGCCGGCCTCGAAGTTCTGCGCGCCGCAGACGATCTGCAGCGGGGCGGGGTTGCCGTCGGCGTCGAGGTTCTTGTCACCCACGTCGACCGAGCACACATACATGTGGTCGCTATCGGGGTGCGGGATCTTGGTGAGCACCTTGGCGGTCACCACGTGGTCGAAGGACTCGCCCACGGTGTCGATCGCCTCGACCTCGGTGCCGGTACGGATATATTCGTCCGAAAGGGTCTTGGGATCCTCCGGAATATCGATCATGGTCTTGAGCCAGTCGTAAGAAACGCGCATCTAACTGGTCTCCTTTCATAAATGCGGCTTTGAGCCGGAAACTGCAACTAAGAAGAAAGCGTTCTAGAACTGGTTCAAGAACCTCATGTCACCAGTCATCAACGTTCGCAGGTCGGGCAGGTCGTAGCGCAGTGCCGCGACGCGCTCGGCGCCAATACCAAAGGCGAAGCCGGTGTACTTCTCGGGGTCGATGCCGCAGTTGATCAGGACGTTGGGGTCGACCATGCCGCAGCCCAGGATCTCGATCCAGCCGCTGTGCTTGCAGAAGTTGCAGCCCTTGCCGCCGCAGACGTGGCAGCTCACGTCCACCTCGCAGCTAGGCTCGGTGAAGGGGAAGAAGTGCGGACGGTAGCGCGTCTTGCGGTCCTCGCCAAACATGCACTTAACAAAGTAGTCGAGCGTGCCCTTCAGGTCGCCAAAGGTGATACCCTCGTCGACGACCAGGCCCTCGATCTGGTTGAACTGCGGCAGGTGGCAGGCGTCGGCCGTATCGGGACGGTAGACGGTGCCCGGGCAGATCATGTAGATGGGCGGCTTCTGCGACTCCATGGTGTGGATCTGTACGCCCGAGGTCTGGGTGCGCAGCAGCACGTCGGACTCGCCATGGGCGTGAGCCTCGGGGTGCGCGACGCTGCCGGGGTTGTTATCGACCACGTAGAAGGTATCGCGGGCCGAGCGGCTCGGGTGATCCATGGGGGCGTTGAGCGCAGTGAAGTTGTAGTAGGAAGTATCGACCATGGGGCCGGACTCGACGGTGTAGCCGATGCCGCAGAAGATGTCCTCGGCCTCCTCGATGATCTGCTTGATCAGGTGCTGGTGACCGATCTGCGGACGGATGCCCGGCAGCGTGATGTCGACGGCCTCGTGCTCGAGTGCGTGCTTGAGGGCGGCGGCCTTCATCTCGGTGGTGCGCTCGTCGAGCATGCCCTCGATCAGCTGGCGCATCTCGTTGGCGCGCTTGCCCATCATGGGACGATCCTCGGGGGCGAGTTTGCCCATCATGCGCATCAGGCCGGTGATACGGCCTTTGCGACCGAGCAGCTCAACGCGCGCAGCCTCGAGCTTGGCGGCGTCGTCGGCGCTAGTGACGAGCTCCTTGGCCTCTTCCTCGAGTTTGACCAGATCATCAATCAGACTCATGTCTTCCCTTTCGTCTCTCGCGTTCCCCGCTTGCCGAGGCGGCTGCCGCCGTCTGACGTTGCGAAAACGCGGCCCGGTTCGGTAACAAAAAACCGCCCTCGGGCATGTACATTGCCCAAGGACGGTTGAATTCCGCGGTACCACCTTGTTTGACCCGGCGGATGTCTGGCCCGCCGTGCCCACTCTGCGCCCCTTGTCGCGAGGCTCACGGCTTCCCTACTGGAGCTTCGCTGCCACCGGCCGCGCGCCCGTTGAGGTCGCTGCTCGGGAGTGAACGCTTGGCCCTTGCCACCGCAGGAAGGCTTGCAGCCCATGACCTTCCCTCTCTTGCCGGCGACACGGCGGGCAAAACCCTCTCCGTCAACGCATTGGGCTATAGGATAACACATTTCGCGAGCGCATCGCCGCGTTCCGTTTTGTTCGCGCTGGGTACAAGGCAGGTAGCTGTGCAAACTGGCCGTGCACCCGTCTGCGGCGCTCGGCCTGCGAGATTAAGGATGCGGTATGGGAAAGAAACTCGATAAGAAGGCCAAGGCCGCCGTGGCAAAGGCTGCCAAGGGCGTCAAGGCTGCTAAAGTCGACAAGGCCGTCAAAAAGTTCCGCAAACTCGAGGGCAAGCTGTGGACTCGCGAGTACCTGCTCAAGATTGCCGAGTTCGATGGAGCGACGATTGCTCCTGCCAACGGCGCTGCCGCCCGTGCCGACGCCATGGGCACGCTTGCCGGCGAGCATCACAAGCTACTGACCAGCGAGAAGTCCGTTGAGCTCGTACGCTCGTTAGCGCGCGAGACGGTTGCAGGCGGACACGTAGACGACCCGCAGCTGCTCGACGAGATCCGCGTGCTCGGCCGCGACCAGCGCGAGGCAAGCGTTATTCCTACCGAGGAGGCCGAGGCCTGGACCAGGCTCACCTGCGAGGCCGACGCCGTGTGGCACAAAGCCAAGACGGCCAACGACTGGGCGAGCTTTGAGCCCTATGTGGATAGAATCGTCGCCCAACTTAAGCATCAGGCAGAGCTCATGGATCCCAAGCGCGACCCCTACGATGTTTGGCTCGACCAGTACGAGCGCGGCCTTTCCGCCAAGAGCTTCGACGCGTTTTGCGAGGAGGTCAAGGCCACGGTCGTGCCGCTCGTGCACGCCATCGGCGAGCGCGGCCAGCAGCCCGATGCCGACTTTTTGCACGCCCGCGTGCCCGAGGCCGCCCAGCGCGCCATGAGCTTCGACCTGATGAAGCTCGTCGGCCTGAACCTGGACGACACCACGCTTGCCTTTACCGAGCACCCGTTTAGCGAGGGCTTTGCCGTGGGTGACGCGCGCATCGCGACACACATCTACGAGGACGATTGCATCTCCAACGTCTACAGCATCATCCACGAGGCGGGGCACACCATGTACGAGCTGGGCGTCAATCCCGCCTATGCGCGCACCTGCCTGGAGGGCGGCACCTCCATGGGCATCCACGAGAGCCAGAGCCGCTTCTTTGAGAACACCGTGGGCCGCAGCCGTGCCTTTATGGGACCGCTGCTCGAGGTACTGCGCCGCCATGCGCCCGAGGTCTACGGCAACGTGGACGAAGACGCGCTCTACCACGCCGTGAACATTGCGCAGCCTTCGCTGATCCGCACCGAGGCCGACGAGCTCACCTATCCGCTGCACGTTATGGTGCGCTACGAGATCGAGCGCATGCTGT
>UQPL01000146.1:0-4724 GCA_900542895.1 uncultured Collinsella sp.
GGGCTCGGAGATGTATATAAGAGACAGATGCCGAGCCGCGCCGTGAGGAAGAGCCCTGCGGGGATCATCCACGCCGCGGTCACCGTGTTGACGAGCGCGCAGAGGAGCATCGTGAGCGTGCCCGCGACCGTGAGGCCCTGCGAGGAGAACGCCGATCCCGCGAGGTAGATGCCGAAGACCACGAGGTTCGAGAGCGTGCAGAGCGCGAGGCACCAGAGCGCCTTGGCCCACCAGGCGCGCCCGAGCGGGAAGCCCAGGCCCAGAAGCCCCCGCATCCGCGTGCGCGCGTCCGCCCGCGCGACGCACGCCACCACGAGCGAGAGAGTCACGGGCAGGAAGAGCGCGTACCAGTAGTTCCACGCGCTGAAGATCTGCACGCCCCGGTAGGGCATCGCGCCGAGCAGCGGCATCGGCAGCGCCATGAGCACGGCCAGGCGAACCGGTGCCGCGTGGCGCGACTTCAGGGCCTCGGCGCGCAGGCCCGCGAGCAGGCCGCCTTTCTCGCCCGTCATGCCGCCACCTCCCCGCGTGCTCGTCGCCCTTCCCGGCAGAAACTCATGAAGAGTTCCTCGAGGTCCTGCCCGGGCCGAAGCGCATCCTCGTAGGCGAGGCGCCCTCCGCAGATGATGCCGATGGTGTCCGCCATCTGCTGCACCTCGGAGAGGATGTGGCTCGAGACGATCACCGTCGTGCCCGCCGCCGCGAAGCCGCGGATCTGGTCGCGCAGCTCCTCGATGCCGATGGGGTCGAGGCCGTTGGTGGGCTCGTCGAGCACGAGCAGGCGTGGCCGGGCGATCAGCGCCAGCGCGAGCCCCAGGCGCTGCCGCATGCCCATCGAGAAGCGCCCGGCGCGCTTCTTCCCAGTGTCTGCGAGGTCCACGGCGGCGAGCACCTCATCTATGCGGCTCTCGGGAAGGCCCAGCAGCGTGGTGCGCACGCGCAGGTTCTCGCGCGCGGTGAGGTTGGGGTAGAGCGGCGCCTCCTCGATGAGGCTGCCGATTGCGTAGAGGTCCTCGCGGCGCCAGGCGTGCCCGGCAAAGAGGATCTCCCCGGCCGTCGGCCGCAGCATCCCGCAGATCATCTTGAGCGTTGTCGACTTGCCGGCGCCGTTGGGGCCGAGCAGCCCGTACACCTCGCCCTCGCGGATATGAAGGCTCACGTCGGCCACGGCGTCCTGCGCCTGGTCGCCGCGGCCGAAGCGCTTGGTGAGCCCGCGCGTCTCGAGCATGTAATCCATGGGCTTATCCTTTCTCTTCCGGGCGCGCGGGCCGAGTCGCCGTGCCCGCGCGCCTTACCTTTCGGGTTCACCATCCATGATGGGGCGCGTTTCTAACGAAGCCGTAACGGCCGTTGGGCTCTTTTGGTGCCAGCCCTTCTCGACCCGTACGCATTTGCTTAAAGCAACAACTTTCCCGATCGATGTAATCACCGAATCAAAACGTGTACACCAGCCACCAAAGATGCCGAAAAATGTCGCTTTTGGAGGCTGATGTACACAAATGCAGAATCCAGCGCAGCCCAGAGGCGCCCTCCACATGTCTGGACTCTCTATGGCTGCGCTGGATAGACATCGCCGGAACGGGTATAGTATCGAAAGTTTTGTCGTTAACCAGCGGGGGAGTCCTGTGGGCATCAAAAAGAAGATCAAAAAGGAGCTTATCGGCACTTCCGATTACCCGTCGAATAAGATCTTTACGATCTCCAATTTCATCACCTTTACGCGCCTGATCCTCACCCTGGTATTTCTGTACCTGTTTGTGACGGATAACAACCGCGTCATCGCCATCGTTATCTACGCTGTTGCCGCCTCCACCGACTGGATGGACGGTCAGATCGCCCGCATGACCAAAACGGTCTCGTGGCTCGGCAAGGTCATGGACCCCATTTGCGACCGTGCGCTGCTGTTCACCGGCGTACTTGGACTGGTGGTCCGAGGAGAGCTGCCCATCTGGGTCTGCGTGCTCATTATTGGCCGCGACATCTATCTGGGCATCGGCACGCTTATCGTGCGTCATTATCACCGTCGCCCCATCGATGTCGTCTTTCCCGGAAAGATTGCCACAGCGCTGCTCATGACCGGCTTCTCGCTCATGCTGCTCGGTTTCCCCGTTATTGACGGCCTGCATCTTTTACCTTCAACCCTTAAGGCCTTCCCGGGCCTCAACGGAAGCTCGGTGCCCCTCGGCATCTTCTTTGTGTACGGCGGCGTGATCTTCTCCATGCTCACGGCTGTCATCTACTCCATTAAGGGCGGAGTGGCCATTAAACAGGCTCTCGCGCATCCCGAGGACGAGGACATCGACTTTCTGAACCCTGAAATCGAAGACTGATTCTTTGGGGTATGATTACGTACGGTTCATTATTTGCGGCACGTCCGCGATAAGTTAGGGGTTGTCATGGACAACATGGTTAACAATATGCCTCAGAATGATAAGACTGCTGACGCTACCTGCGTATTCCGCGTGCCTTCAAGCGACGTCACCGTTCCCGACCTCATGGCCAACGTGCGCATCACCGCCCCCGTTCTGTCCATCGTCAAGGGTCCGCAGACTGGTGCCGCCTTTGAGCTCGAGGACGACGTGACCACCATTGGCCGCGATCCTGCGAACGGCATCTTCCTCAATGACATGACCGTTTCGCGCAGCCACGCGCGCATTATTCGCGAGGGCCTCGGCGCTCGCATCGAGGACCTGGGCTCGCTCAATGGTACCTGGGTCGACGGTGCCATTGTCAACGCAGCCCCGCTGCACGACGGTTCTTCCGTTCAGATCGGTACGTTTACGCTCATCTACCACGAGAGCACGCCGGAGCGCATCGAAACCGGTGAGTAGGGCATGGCCGAACGCAACTATCTGAGTATCGGCCAAGTCGTCAACCTACTTCGAGGCGCATACCCCGATCTTTCGAACTCAAAAATTAGATTTCTAGAGGATGAGGGGCTCATTACCCCTCATCGTACGCCTAAGGGATACCGTCAGTACTCTAAGGAGGACGTTGATCGTCTGGAGGTCATCCTGCACTTGCAGAAGACCCGCTACATGCCGCTCAACGTGATTAAGCAGCGCTTGGAAAACGCCACGGACCTGTCAACGCTCGCCTACGAGGTGGGCTTGCTATCCGATGTTCCGCTCAAGACGGAGCCCAAGGAAACTAAGCAAAAGCTGCATCCCATCGAGACCATTCCCGATATGTTGGGCGTCGAGATTTCATTTATCCGCTCGCTCGCCGAGAACGACCTCATTCGCATCATCAAGAGTCCGCAGAATCGCGAGCTTGTCGATGGCCGCGATTTTCCGATCATCCGCTACTGCTCCGAGCTGTCACGCTTCCATATCGAGCCGCGCAACCTGCGTCAGTACGTGTCTTCCGCCAACCGCGAGTCCTCGATGTTTGAGCAGGTGCTCGTGAGCATGCTCGGCATGGATACCTCCGATGACGAGCGCGATGCCAAGCTCGAGCGTGCGTTTAAGAAGCTTCACGACCTGACGGAAGGTGTGCACACTGCGCTGCTCAAGAACCGCGTTTTTGAGTCGCTCAACGCCGTGGTCGAGGACGCCGACATCGATGCACTCGATGAGGAAATCACTCGCTCCGAGTCCACCAAGGCCAAAAACGAAGAGATAGCCGCGCCGGCTTCGCACGAGGATTCTCTCGTAAAGCCGCTCAAGGTCGTCGCCCCTTCACACTCCGGCACCGCCACCGCGGACAAGTAATCGCTGCCGAAATTTCGGCGATCCATTGAAAGGTCATGCAATGTACGACTTCGAATCTCAAATCGTCGACATCCCCGACTATCCCGAGCCCGGAGTCATCTTTAAAGACATCACGCCGCTCTTTGGCAATCCCGAGGCGCTCAAAGCCATGACCGATTCCCTCGCCGAGCACTTTGCCGGCATGGGAATCACCAAGGTCGTGGGTCCCGAGGCTCGCGGCTTTATGGTTGGCGTACCGGTGGCTGTAGCCCTTGGCGCTGGCTTTGTTCCCGCACGTAAACCGGGCAAGCTGCCGCGCGAGACCGTGAGCCAGAGCTACGAGCTCGAGTACGGAACGGATTCCATTGAGATCCATGCCGACGCTATCAGCTCTAAAGATACCGTGTTGATTCTGGACGACTTGGTCGCGACGGGCGGAACCGTCGAGGCAACAGGTAAACTGGTGCGAGATATGGGCGCAAAGCTTGTGGGCTACGGGTGTATCCTTGAGCTTGCGTTTCTCAACCCGCGCGAGAAGCTCACGTCGACTGACGACGATGTTGAGCTCTTTAGCCTGGTGACGGTGGACTAGCCGTTACCCTTAGTTACTGGAAAGGAAGCTACATGCGCACAGCAAACACGCACAAAAACATGGCACGCTGCGCTGCTACGGCAACCCTCGCTTGTGTTTTGGGCTTGGGCCTCGCGGCTCCTGCCTACGCCGATACCGCATCCGACCTTGCCGCTGCTCGTACGAAGCTCGAGCAGATCGGTACCCAAACCCAGCAGATTTACGATGAGCTCGCCACGCAGACGCAGGCGCTCGATCAGACTGCCGGCGAGATCACGCAAAAGCAGCAGGAGATCGCCGATGGTCAGGCCAAGCTCTCGACCTATGTCGCCGGCGAGTACAAAACCGGCGGTCTGAGCCTGCTTCAGGTTCTGACGGGTGTCGATGATCTGAGCGATATGCTCAACCGTTTGTTCTACTACGGCAAAGTTTCCGATAAGCAAGCTCAGACCATTCAAGAG
>UQPL01000147.1:0-4599 GCA_900542895.1 uncultured Collinsella sp.
TGCTGTTCTGAGATTGCGCCATGCGCGCCTCGCCCTCCAAATAAAACAATCGGACCGCATCCAGTGTACCCACCGGGTGCGGTCCGTTTCAATGGCTCAAAAGCCCTTACCTAGCAACTCTCGGTCTTAAGCCGAAACATGCTTACATGAAGCCGCAGAAGCGACCGATGATGCCGACGGCGAAGAGAGCCAGGATGATGACGATCGGGCTGACCTTCTTCTTGAGGAGCTTGCAGACCAGCAGGGTCAGGCACACGGCGGCAAGGCCGGGGATGAGCTGATCGAGGTTGGCCTGAAGCGTGGTGACCTTCATCTGATCAAGGGCGGTAGCACCGATGGAGTTATACATCGTCAGCGCTTCCTTGATACCCTCGGAACCGGAGGGCAGGCTAGCCCAGTCGATAAAGGCGCCAGCAGACTGCTTGACCGTGGAGACGATCGGGGTGAAGGAAATGGACACCCAGCGCTCGACCAGGGCGCCGATGATGAACATACCCAGGATGGAAGCGCCCTCGGTAACCTTGCCCATCAGACCGCCGGAGAGGTCCTTGGCGATGGAGGAGCCGACCTTGTAGCCAAACTCCTGCGTGTACCACAGGAAGGCGTAACGGATGATGTTCCACGCGAAGAAGAACAGCAGCGGACCGGCGATGCTACCGGACAGGGCCAGGGAAGCGCCCAGAGCACCCAGAATCGGGCGAAGGGTGAACCAGAAGACGGGGTCGCCGACACCGGCGAGCGGGCCCATCATACCGACCTTGACGCCCTGAATGGCGACGTCGTCGATCGGAGCACCGTTGGCGCGCTCCTCCTCGAGAGCGAGGGTGACGCCAATGACGGGGGCGGAAACATAGGGGTGGGTGTTATAGAACTCCAGGTGGCGCTTAAGAGCGGCAATCTGGTCATCCTTGTTGGTGTAGAGCTTCTTGATCGCAGGGATCATTGCGAAGCACCAGCCGCCGTTCTGCATACGCTCGTAGTTCCACGAGCCCTGAAGGAACTGATGACGGAAGCAAACCTTCTTGCGGTCAGCCTTGGTGAGCTGAATCTTGTTCTCTGCCATATGTATCACTCCCCTCCTACTCGTAATCGTTCAGAATGTCGCCGAGCGGGTCGCCGGAGCCACCGCCCATGCCGCCACCCTGCTTGGCCAGATCCTTAAGGCCAAGGTAGATGAGGGCAAGGGAGATGCCGATGAGACCAAGGGCGATCAGCGTGAGCTGAGGGATGGCAGCAAGGACAAAGCCGAGGACGAAGAACGGCCAGGTCTCCTTGGTGGCCATCATGTTGATGACCATGGCGTAACCGACGGAAGCGACCATGCCGCCGCCGACAGCCATGCCGCCGGACAGCCAGTCGGGCATAGCGTTAAGCGCGTTGGTAACGGCCTCGGCCGGGATGACGCACAGAAGCACTGCCGGGATGGCGATACGAAGGCCCTGCATGAGGATGGCAGCGTACTGCCAGCGCTCGATGCCGGAGAAGTCGCCCTTCTCGGCGCAACCGTCCATGGCGTGAGCGATAGCGGTAGCAATGGTACGGCAGATCATGGTCAGGAACAGACCAGCGACCGACAGCGGGACGGCGACGGCGATGGCCGCGGTAACGGCCTTGGCCGAATCAGTGGCGCCGCCGTTGAGGGCGAGCACCATGATGATCGAAGAAGCGACCGAGGCCAGAGCGGCGTCAGGCGCGACAGCGGCGCCGACGTTAGCCCAGCCAAGGGCCATCATCTGGAGCGAACCGCCCAGGAGGATGCCCTCCTGAAGGTGACCGGTTACGAGACCGATAAGCGTGCATGCCACGAGCGGCTGATGGAACTGGAACTCATCCAGAATGCCTTCCATACCGGCAAGCAACGCGACAATCGCAACAAGCAGAATAGTGATTGCAGACATGTATCGGACCCTCCTTTACTATGCTTGAGCGGCCAGTTCGGCCTTAGCTTTCTTCAACATGGCGTCGAGATCCTCGGAGGAATCCGAAGGAACCTTGCGAACCTCGAACTTGACGCCCTTGGCCTTGAGAGCCTCGAGAGTCTTGACGTCGTCATCGCCCATGGCGACGGCGTTGGTGACGACGACCTTGCCCTTGGAGTGAGCCATGGAACCGATGTTGACTTCCTTGATGTCGACGCCGGCCTCGATGGCCTTGAGCAGATCCTGCGGGTTCTCGAAGAGCAGCATGGCCTTGGTGTCACCAAAGCGCGTGTCCTTGACGACCTCGGCCATCTTCTTGATGGGCACGACGTTGGCATGGACTCCCGGAGGGGCAGCCTGCTCGATCATGGTCTTGCGGAGCTCGTCGTGAGCAACGCCGTCGGAAACCACGATGATGCGGTTGGGGTTGATCTGCTTGGTCCACGTGGTGGCCACCTGACCATGAAGCAGACGGGTGTCGATACGGACGTGGGCAATCTTGATGTGCCCGTCGCCGATGACCGTTCCCGGAGGAATGGCGCCTGCAGGAGCAGCGGCGGCCGCAGCCGGCTTCTTCTCCTCGGGCTCCAGAGACTCGGGCTTGACGCGCACGCCAGCCTTAGCCTCAGTCACGAGATGTTTTGCGATCGCATGTGCAGTGTTCTTTGCGTCAAAGCGCTGCGAATATGCCTCGATGAGCATAGGCAGGTTGACACCGGTGACGATAGCCCAGGAATCGTGGCCCTCGATGAGCCCGCTGATCTGGTTGAACGGCGTGCCGCCCCACAGATCAACGAGGAAGAGCACCTGCTCCTGGTCCTCGAAGGAAGCGACTGCTTCCTCGACCTTGGCACGGAAGTCGTCGGGGCCCATGCTCGGCTCGAGCGAGACCACGGCAACAGACGGCTGATCGCCAAAGACCATCGAGCCCGTCTGCTTGATTCCAGCTGCCAAGTCCCCGTGGCTAGCAAGAACAATACTTACCATCACATAACCTCCTTTTTGTCTACGTATTTCCTACACGACATGAAAGGAGTATACCTGTTTGGATTGTGGAATTATAGCTAAATTCGCAAAAGGTTGGATTATTTGTTTAAACGTCTAAGTTTGTTACAAATTGGTTACGTTGCTGGTTTACAGCTCATTGCCTGCTAAAACGTGATTTGCTGATTGTTTTCAAAGACATATAAAGGCGCACCGTTCGTTAAGACCGCTTTTAGGTGAATCCCAATGCGTCTGCGTGCCACCATTTTGTTTAAACAGACATGACTTGACTAACCGAAGCAAATATGTTTAGAACTCTAGCCCATGTAGACATTAGATGTTAGGCGATGTGGAGAGGGTTGGCGGCGTCGACGGCATCGGGGGCGTCGGAGAGGCCGTCAGGAGCAGCGTCTGCCGGGTCCTCGTCGGGGGTCTCGATCTGTTTGATCATGACCTCTTGGCCCTGCAGCAGGTATGTCTCGCCGCTACCGCAATGGGGACAGGTCTTGCCGTGCTCGACCGTCGCGTAGTCGCGGCCACATGCCTCGCAATGCGTCACAGCCTCGACGGGCTCCACAACAAGCTCCGCGCCCTGCGCGATAGGCTTTTTATCTGCTGCCCAGCGCCAAGCGTCGAGCAGCAAGTCGGGAACGACGCCCGAGACCTCGCCCAACAGCAACGTTACGCTCGAAACGCGACGCACGCCATGAGCGCGCGCCACATTCTCGACATCGCGAATGATGTGATAGACGATTCCGAGCTCGTGCACTTTTTCCTCCGCCGTTCCCGTTATGACTACTTACTTGCGACCGAACTTAATCTTGATGGCGCGCTTTAGAGCGTACTTGCCGAGGCTTGGGAGCTTTTGCTCGTATTTGACCATCGTGGAGCACTCGGGACGGTCGCGATCCAGATGGATGGCGTCGAACGCGCACTTGGTGGTGCACAGGCCGCAGCCGATGCACTTGTTGGGGTCGACGATCGAGGCGCCGCAGCCCAGGCAGCGGGCAGTCTCGGCGCGCACCTGTTCCTCGGTAAAGGTCTCGACGTACTCGCTAAACGGCGCGGCCTTCTCGCGCTCGCGGTCCACGTGGGCAACCTCGCGGCTCGCGTTATCGTAGCTCTCGAGCACAACGTCGTCGCGGTCGAGCGCAGTGTAGCGGCGCTGATTGCGGCCGATGGTGAGCGTGGAGCCCGGCTGCACAAAGCGATGGATGGACACCGCAGCCTCGTGACCGGCGGCGATAGCGTCGATGGCAAAGCTGGGGCCAGTGTAGACGTCACCACCCACAAAGATGTCGGGTTCGGCGGTCTGGTAAGTCTGGGGATCGGCAAGGGCGCCCTGGCCGCGGCCGAGCTCCACCTTGGAGCCAGCTAGCAGGTCGCCCCACACAATGGACTGGCCAATCGACATGACGACACGGTCGGCATCGACACGGCGCAGATCGCTCTCGTCGTACTCGGGCGCAAAACGGCCCTCGTCGTCAAAGACACGCGTGCAGCGCTTGAAGGTGATACCGCACACACGACCGGCCTCGTCCAGGTGAACCTCCTTGGGGCCCCAGCCGCAGCTGATGTGGGCGCCGTCCTCAACGGCCTCGCGACGCTCCTCCTCGCTGGCAGGCATCTGGGCCTCGCTCTCCAGGCAGAACATCTCAACGTGCTCGGAACCCAGACGGCAGGCGTTGCGCGCGAC
>UQPL01000148.1:0-4574 GCA_900542895.1 uncultured Collinsella sp.
GATTAATGGATGGAAACGGGTGTTCTATCGGGACACACATTTTGTCCTATAAGCCTAAACTAAAAAGGCCCCCGAGCAGTTTAATAAGCTGCTCGGGGGCCTTGTTGCTTATGGCTGGATGAATTTCTAGCCGACCGTATCGTCAGGCGTGGGCGAGGGGTCGGGCGTAGGCGTAGGCGTAGGCGTGCCGCCATCGCCGCCGGTCGAACCACCAGTGGAGCCGCCCGTCGAGCCACCGGTCGTACCGGTGCCGCCGGTGGTGTCGCCGCCCGTGGTCTCGGTGGTCGTGGTCGTCGTTGTCGTCGTCGTTGTGGTTTCCTCTTCGTCCTCGTTCTCGTCCTTGTCGTCGTTCTCCGTCTTCTTGGTGTTGTTGGTGCCGTAGAACTTCCAGACGCTGTTGTTCTTGTAGGTGGGCGCCGTTCCGGTCGCAAACTCCTCGCGCTCGGTACCGGTCAGAACGGTGTTCATAAACCGCTTAAAGACAGGCAGGTTGGTGCTGTCGCCCAGCAGGTCTGTGCCGTATTTTTGGATGGGAATCTCGCCCGCGGAATAGCCGGTCCACAGGGCGCACGCCAGCTGCGGGGTATAGCCGCAGAACCACAGGTTGGTGGTGTTGTCGGTGGTGCCCGTCTTGCCGGCATAGGGCTGGTTGACGCTCAGGGCGCCGGCAGCACCCGTACCGCCGCCCTTCATGACGCCGGACAGAACATCGGTGACCGCGGCGGCCTCGCCCTCGGTAAGCACCTGTGAGGGATTGTCGGTGTGCTGGTACAGCACCGAACCGGTACGAGAGTCAATCTCGGTGATGGCGATCGGCTGGCGATAGTAGCCGCCGTTGGCAAACGTCGCGTAGGCGGCGGCCATCTCGAGCGGCGAGATCGAGCCGGTGCCGAGGGTCATGACGGGGACGTCCTCGATGTTGTCCTTGGCGGGATCGATGCCGAGCTTTTTGACGAGCGAGATGATCTTGCTGTTGCCGACGGCTTCCGCCACCTGGATGTAGCCGGTGTTGGATGAGTATGCCGTCGCCTGCTTAAGCGTGATGTTGCCATAGCTATGGTTGGCGTAGTTTTGGACCTCGGTCGCGGTGCCCTTGGCCTTGAGCGGCGAGTTGCAGTTGAGGGTGACGTTGGGGTTCATGCCGTTTTGGATGGCAGTTGCCAGCGTAAAGGCCTTAAAGGTGGAGCCGACGGGACGCTTGGCCGTGGCATGGTTTACGTGGTTCTCGTCGGCGTTGTAGTCATAGCCGCCCACCATGCACTTGATGTAGCCGGTCTTGGGGTCGACGACGACCATGCCCATGTCCAGGCCGTCGAGTGAGAGCGTGTCGAGCTGCTCGCGGACGGCATTCTCTGCCACCTGCTGCATCGTGGGGTCGATGGTGGTCTTGACGGTCAGGCCGCCCTTAAAGAGCACGTCGGTCGAGAACTCCTGCTCCAGCAGCTGCTTAACATAGGCGACAAAGTAGGGCTGCGAGTATACGTCGACGCCGCTGCCCGAAATCTCGGTCACGTTGAGGGTGATGGGCTCGGCCTGTGCGGCATCGTGCTCCTCCTGGGTGATGTGGCCCAGGCGCAGCATGTTGTCGAGAACCTTGTTGCGGCGAGACAGTGCCAGGTCGGGGTTGACCGTGGGGTCGTACTGCGAAGGCGAGTTGGGAAGGCCGATGAGCAGCGCGGCCTCGCTCAGGGTGAGGTCGGCGGCGCTCTTGGACAGGTAGGTCTCGGCTGCGGCCTCGATGCCGTAGGCGCCGTGACCGTAATAGATGGTGTTGAGGTACATCATGAGGATCTCGTCTTTGGAGTACATGTCCTCCATCTTGATGGCGATGTAGGCCTCGCGCACCTTACGCTCGATGGTCGAGTCGAACTGCTCCTCCTGCAGAATGGTGTTGCGCACCAGCTGCTGGGTGATAGTCGAGGCGCCTTCGTGCCCGCCGCCGAGGGTTGCCACCGCAGCACGCGCGATACCCCACAGGTCGATACCGCCGTGCTCGTAGAAGCGCTCGTCCTCGACGTCAACGGTGCCCTGCAGCACGTAGGGGGAGACCTCGTCCTTGGTGATGGACTTGCGGTTTTGCGTGTAGAAGCTTGCGATCTTGTTGCCGTTGCAGTCGACGATCTCGGTGGGCTCGCTCACCAGATACGCGTTGGCGTCGGTGTAGTCGGGCAGATCGGACAGCCAGCGGTTGACGTTGCCGACCATGCCGATGCCAAATGCCACGCCCGCGATAAGCAAAAAGCCCAAAAACGAGAGCAGGATTATGGGCAGGGCATGCGTCTTTGAACGGCTGCGTCCCTGTCGTTGGCGAGGACCCATATATTGACCTCCAGGTATGTCGTGCCGGACGGCGGATGTGCCGTCGGGGCAGGATGGACATAAGTTATTACACGATAAACCAAACGGGGCGCGCGAGGCCTCGTGTATGCTGGAAGACGGCATTTTTCAGAGTGAATGCATACCTTGGTAAGGAGTTTGCCGATGGCGATTCGGGCGATGGGGCCGAGCGGACAATACGAGACTGGATTGGATGCTGCCGGTGCGGCGCTGCCCGAGCTGCTGGCGCCGGCGGGCGGGCTCGACCAGATGCTTGCGGCCATCGCCGCGGGTGCCGATGCCATCTATGCGGGGTTGGGCGGCTTTAACGCCCGTGTGAGCGCTCATGGCTTTACGGATGACGAGTTTGCGCGCGGTTGTGCCGTGGCGCATGCTCATGGCGTGCGTGTGTACGTGACGCTCAACGTGTTCGTGTTTGACGATGAGTTGTCCGACGCGGTGGCGCTGGGAGCTCATGCACTGGAGCTGGGCGCCGATGCTCTGATTGTGGCCGATGCCGGGTTGGCCTGCGCGCTGCGCGCGGCGATTCCCGGGGTCGAGATTCACCTGTCCACGCAGGCGGGCGCTCATAGCGAGGGTGCCGTGCGGCTTGCCGCCGACGAGCTGGGGGTCGAGCGCGTGACGACGGCACGCGAGCTGACGGTCGACGAGATTGCGGCGCTATGTGCCACGGGCGTGCCCATCGAGGTATTCTGCCACGGTGCGATTTGCATCGGCTATTCGGGGGCGTGCGAGTTCTCGGCCCTGCGGCGTGGGCGCTCGGCGATGCGCGGCGACTGCACACAGCCGTGCCGTCTGGCGTACGACCTAGTGGACGAGGCGGGGCAGAGTGTTGTTGCTGTCGAGGGAGATCGCCTGCTGTGCCCGCGCGACTATCTGGGTATTGCGCATCTGCCCGAGCTTGTAGATGCCGGCGTGGCGTCGCTCAAGATCGAGGGGCGCATGAAGAACCCCGATTACGTATTCAACGTGGTGCGGGTGTGGCGCCGGGCACTCGATATGCTGTGCGACGGCGCGTGGGACCCCGGTGCCGTGGAAGAGCTTGAGCGCGAGCTGGGAAGGTCGTTTAACCGTGGGTTTACCGATGCGTACCTGCGAGGGCGTTCGGGTGCCGAGCTGATGAGCTTTGAGCGCGCAATTAACCAGGGCGTGCGCGTGGGGCGCTTGGTCGCTGTGGGCCACGAAGAGGTGACCGTTGAGCTCGACGCCGCCGTGGCGGCGGGTGACACGCTCGAGATTCGGTTCTATCCGGGTGTCGACGCGCGTCCCGATGTGCCCAAGCGCTGGCCGCAGGTGCCCTGCCCGGTGGATGCCGCAGCGGGGAAGCGCGTCGTCGTGCATTGCAAGCGTAAGGTGGACACGGGCTGCGAGGTGTACCTGATTCGCAGCGCCGGTGTGTTGGAGCAGACGGCGACGGCCCTGGAGCGCATGCATGCCGAGGCCGATGCGGTCGTGCCTGCTGCTCGCGCCGTTGAAGTGCTGCCGTTTGAGGGCTCCGTTGTCGCTGGCGATGTGCCGGCGGCGGGACTGGCGGAGTCGGCGGAGCAGGGGGCTTTGGCTCGTATGTTCTTTGCCTGGGAGCTGATGGATGCCGACCCGTGTGACGAGCTCGACCTGTCCGATGCGACCGTGGTGCTCGATGAGGTCTGTCGCGGGGGCGACGTCGAGCGGACCCGCTCGCTGATGCAGCGTGCCGGGCGTGTGGTCTGCCGCAATTTGGGACAGGCTGCGATGGCGCGTGAGTTGGGCGTGGCGTTTGATGTGGCGGCGCCAGTGTTTTGCGCCAACCGGGCCACGCTTGTCTGGCTGCGTGGGCTTGGTGCGGGCCGTGTGTATGTGCCAGCCGAGTTGCTCGCCAACGACGCTGAGCGCGTTGCCGAGCTTGCCGCTTGCCCCGGTGTCTTGGGGCCTGTCGACGCCGGCCATCCCGAGCTCATGGCGTGTGAGCATTGCCTGCTCACCGCCGAGGGGCCTTGCGCCACACAGGCAACGGGCTCGGTCCATTGCCGTGACTGCTCGCGCCGCCAGCAGGCGCGCTTTTTGGTCGAACGTGACGGCACGCGTTTGCCGGTCGTTATCGACGCGTGCGGCAGGACGAGGATTTTCCTGTCGTAGGTGTTCGGCCGCGCCGTTTTGGTTATTATTAGTGGGTTTATGAACTTCGAGCACCGCCGTATCCGGTGAGGGTGCTATAGCAAAAGGAGGATACCCAATGCTGTCTGTCGACGAGCAAATGC
>UQPL01000149.1:0-4413 GCA_900542895.1 uncultured Collinsella sp.
ATGTCTCGTGGGCTCGGAGATGTGTATAAGAGACAGTTTTGAGCGCGATGGGCATCGGTCGCGAGCAGGCGTTGGGCGCACTGCGCATCTCCTTCGATGACCGCGTAAATCCGGACGATCTGGACGACTTTGCCCAGACGCTGCTCTCGATCGTAGGTGCCGCATGATCGTCGCCGAGCTCGAGTGCGCCCTGCTGGCACGCTATCCCAAGACGGATGCCGAGGGCTGGGATCATGTTGGGCTATCTGTGGGAGATCCTGCTGCCAAGATCACCGGTGTTGCCTGCGCACTCGACGCGACCGAGGCCAACGTGCATCGCGCTCTCGAGGCCGGCGCTAACGTGCTGCTGACGCATCATCCCATCTATATCAAGGCGCCCGAGGCCTTTTGTCCGGCCGATTCCGCGCGTCCCCAGTGCAGCGCTGCGCTGTACGAGGCGGCTCGTTGCGGCGTGAGCGTTATCTCGCTCCACACCAACCTGGACCGTTCGCACGAAGCGCGCGTACGCCTGAGTGAGTTGCTGGGCGCTGAGCCCATGAGCTCGCTGGAGCATGTGGACGAGCCCGAGCTCACCGGCCTGGGCGCGCTTGCAACGCTCAACGACCCGTGCACGCTGCGCGATCTTGCCACCCGTGCTGTCACAGCCTTCGGCAGCGACCCGCGTGTGTGGGGCGAAGCCGATCGCCCGTGCCGCACCGTCGCCATTTTGGGCGGCTCCCTGGGCGACTTTGGAGAGCTCGCTATCGCCGCGGGCGCAGATGTTGTCGTGACGGGCGAGGCGGGCTACCACGTGGCGCAAGACCTTGCCTTGCGCGGGCTGCCGGTGATCCTGCTCGGCCACGACCGCTCTGAGGAGCCGTTCGTTGATATATTGATGAACTCTGCTGTTGACGCCGGGATCGACCCCCGTCATGCGATTAAAATACTGAACCCTTGCCAATGGTGGACTGTGACAAAAGGAGAGAACTTATGAGCGCCGGCGCTACGCTACTCAAGCTGCAACAGATCGATTTGGAGCTCGCCCGCAACAAGAGCGAACTTGCCAATATGCCGGAGCTCAAGGAGCTCGCTTCCAAGCGCAAGACCTATGTGAAGCTCAAGTCCGAGATGACCAAGCTCTACGCCCAGCGCAAGGATCTGGACATTGAGCTCGACGATCTCAACACCACCGAGATTCAGACCAACAACGCCATTGAGGCTGCCAAGAAGCGCCACGTCGACGGTTCCGACTACCGTGAGGTTCAGGACCTGGAGAATGAACTCGCCACCCTGGCCAAGCGTCTGGACAAGATTGAGCACACCCGCAAGGACGTCGTTGTCGCCCATAAGGAGGCGCTCGACCGCGAGGCCCGCGCACAGGCAATTATCGCCAAGTTCGAGGAGGGCGTGAAGGCCGATACCAAGGCCGCCCGCGCTAAGGCTGCCGACCTGCAGGCTCAGATTGACGCCGCCACTAAGGAACGCACCGCGCTTGCCGCCACGCTGCCGGCCGACGTGCTCACCGACTACGAGCGTCTGCTCAAGCAGTTCCGCGGCCTGGCCGTCGAGACCATCCAGGGCAACATCCCCACAGTCTGCCACACCGCGCTGCAGGCATCGTCCATGAGCGACCTCAACCACGACGGTAGCGAGATTACGCACTGCCCGTACTGCCACCGCCTCCTGGTACTCCCGAGCAAGGAAGCTTAAACGATGGCGGCATCCAACAATTCAATGCAACTTGAGGGAAAAACGATCCTGCTGGGCATTACCGGCGGGATCGCCGCCTATAAGTCGTGCAATATCGTGCGCCTGCTGCAAAAGCGCGGCGCGCGCGTCAAGGTCGTTATGAGCGAGCATGCCACGGAGTTCGTGGGGCCGCTTACCTTCCGCGCGCTCACCAACGAGCCCGTTGCCGTGGGCCTATTCGACGATCCCTCCGACCCCATCCACCACATTTCGCTGGCGCAGGAGCCCGATCTGGTGGTCGTTGCGCCCGCGACGGCCAATATCATCGCCAAGATGGCCAACGGCATCGCCGACGACCTTATCTCCACCACGCTGCTTGCGACGCCGCGACCCATCGTGATCGCACCCGCTATGAACAACGGCATGTGGAAGGCGCCGGCGACGCAGGCCAACATGGCCACGCTGCGCGACCGCGGCGTGCATGTGGTGGGTCCGGGCAGTGGCTACCTTGCCTGCGGCGACGTGGACACGGGACGCATGAGCGAGCCAGAGGACATCGTCGAAGCCATCTGCGAGGTGCTCAACCCCGCGCCTCAGGACCTGGTAGGTAAGCACATCGTGATTACCGCCGGCCCCACGCACGAACCGATCGATCCTGTGCGCTTTATTGGCAACCGGTCGTCGGGCAAGATGGGCATCGCCCTGGCGGGGGAGGCCGCACGCCGCGGTGCCGAGGTCACGCTCGTGTTGGGACCGACATCGCTCGATGTTCCCCGCGGCGTGGAGTGTGTGCGCGTGCAGACCGCCGCAGAGATGCTCCAGGCGGCGCTGAGCGCCTTCATGACGGCCGATGCGGCCATTTGCGCGGCCGCTGTCGCCGACTACACACCCGCCGTTCCTGCCGACCATAAACTCAAGAAGTCCAACGAGCGCTTGGATCGCATCGAACTGGTCGAAACGGTCGATATTTTGGCCGAGCTCTCGCGCCAGAAGGGCGAGCGATGCGTGATCGGATTTGCGGCCGAGACCGAGAATGTTGTCGAGTACGCCGAGCGCAAATTGGCACGCAAAGGATGCGATGCCATTATCGCCAACGATGTCTCGCGCGGCGATTCGGGCTTTGGAACCGACACTAACAAGGCCTGGATCGTAAGCACAACGGGCACGCAAGAACTTCCCGTTCTAACAAAACACCAGCTCGCAGATACAATTTTGGACTTGCTTCAAAATTTATAAAAAAGTTCTTGCACAAGTCTAAAGTTTCGGGTTAATATACTCCCTGTTGCGAGCGAGAGCAGAGCAACAGACAAAAGCTTCGGGACGTGGCGCAGCTTGGTAGCGCACTTGACTGGGGGTCAAGGGGTCGCTGGTTCGAATCCAGTCGTCCCGACCAGAAGTTTGCAGGTCAGGCACCTAGTGCCTGACCTTTTTTGTTTTAAGCAATTGCTTAATTTTCAGTAAGCAACGGGGTGCCAAAAATCTACCTACGCGATATTCGCTTTTTGCGGTTACTTGCGCGTTTTGCACGCGCTTGAGCCGATTTATTAACGCGGTACGAATCTACATACGCGTAGCTCGTATACAGCCGATTACGAGCTGTACTTATCGCGGCGATTTACACAGATATAGCGACTGTAACGAACAAGCGTGTCGCTGTATTTAGTCCAGTACTTCACTTGATTGGTGGACAAGCGCGCTGTAGCAACGAAACGCCAAACAGGATGGACTCTATATGAGGACGCCGCAGAGGTAATGGCGGGGGAGTGCGCCAGGCGCTCTGAGAGCCGCTGTGTGACCCCATTTCTCCTCAATTCGATAACCTGCGCCACGAACCGCAAATCATTCGTGCGATTGCCAAAAGAAAGGCCCGCACGAAATCGCACGGGCCTCCATTAGATGCCGATGGGATTAGAAGCACCAAGCGGGGAACACTGTGTAACTGCTCTCCGCAAAACCGCAGCTCCAGTCACCGTAGTTAACGACATAGCAAAAGTACCCGGGGTAAGCGGGGTAACCGAAAACCGGGAACACGAAGCGAGTCCAGTAATTAACGATTGACTCGGGCCTAGCCCCGGAATGGTTCGACTTCGTCACGCCTTTGGATTTGAAATACTCGTACTGGGAGCCATCGGAGGCGAGATCCCCGTAGACTTCAGTGCACGAGAGCAGGAAGACTTTGTCGGTCGTAGCCGAGGGGGTGCCGGCGCAGGTGCCGGGGTTGCTGTCACCCTTGTTATCGGTCTTCTTCGTAACGGACTTCACCTTGGACCGAAAATCGGACGGCATGAGGCTCCAAAGGTCACCGGTATTGAGACGACTGCGGAGCTCCGACTTCTCCCAGCCGCCGACGTTGGTGAACGTGGCGTTCATTCTTTGAGCGCCCATAACAGAGTTGGTTGCCTCGAACGTAAGACCGGCTTTGCACGAACCGTCGGCGAGGTCATCATGGTTGATGCCGATGATGCGGTACTCGAGCGTCTTGCCGTTCGTCAGCTTCATCGTAAACTTGGTGCCGGCATCCATCGCGGCCTTCGCCTTGGCGTATGCAGGCGAGGCCTCGCCCTTCGCCGCGATGTCCTCGGCCACGGCCTTCTGCTCATCGAGCGTCCAGTCCTTCGCGTCCTTGGCGATAGCCGCCTGTACGGTCGCGGAATCGGCCCCTGTGGAGCCGCCGCCGGACGCGCCTCCCTCGACGCCGCCGGTCGTCCCATTGTTCACCGTGTTGCCGACCAGGTTGAACTGGTT
>UQPL01000150.1:0-4295 GCA_900542895.1 uncultured Collinsella sp.
GTCAGCGCCCTTTCGTTTCACGTCACCTTGTCTCAAATGCGACCCGCTCGCTGCCGTTGCCAAAACATCGGCGTTGCCTTGCTTCGGGAATGCGGCAGATAGGGACGTTCCTTTTCTGCCGGCAGTTTGGGACACTCCTTACGGGGCACCCCCTCCACAGCGCCTACGCCAGCTTGTCGATTTGCCCAATCTCCCAGAGCGGAATGTTGACGAGCGTGCCCTCGTCTCTATATGCCGCTAACGATGTTCTCACGCAGCGCTCGAGCTTGAACTTCTCGCAGGCAATCCTCAGGCTCTTTGCTTTGAGGTTCTCTGCCGCCTTGACCTCGAGCGGAAGCACGGTCCCCGCATGGTCGATGGCAAAGTCAGTCTCTGCATTGCCGGAGGAGGATGACCAATACGCGGGAGTTTTGCCTTGGAGCAAAAGCTCCTGTGCGACGTATTGCTCGGTCAGCGAGCCTTTGAACTCCGTAAAAACAGCGGGCCCGTTCAGAACAATGGCTGGCGAGAGGCCGGAGAGTGCTCCGAGGATGCCGGTGTCGATGCAGAACAGCTTGAAGCCCGAGAGATCCTCGTAGCTTGTGAGCGGTGCTCTTAGGGCGGAAACACGTGGTACCTTATGAACGATTCCGTAGTCCATGAGCCACTGGAGGCTTTCTTCAAAATCGCGTGCGCGCGCCCCGGGACGAAGCGCGCCGTAGACGAGCTTCTTGTTTTCCTTTGCGAGCTGGCCGGGAAGGGATTTCCAAACCAGCCTCATGCGCTCGACGATGCGGGCTGGCGCATGCTTGCCAAAATCGGATTCATAAGCTTCGATGATTTGCTGCTGAAGCCTGCGGGCTTCGATGAAATCGTGGGAGGCGGCGAAAGCGGAGACAACTTCTGGCATGCCACCGACAACGAGGTATTCCTTGAGCAGGCGCTCGAGCTTTTCAGAAACGTTTGCCAGCAGGTCAATGTCTGCGGCAAGGATGGCATCTGCGAGCGGATCGCCATCGACGGCACGAACGAACTCGACAAACCCCATGGGGCGCATGGTGAGCTGGTCGATCTTGCCGACGGGGAACGACTCGTTTTCGCGTCGGAGCGCGAGCCCCATATAGGAGCCGGCTGCCACGATATGGTATCCCGACGCCAGCTCGTTGAAGTATTTGAGCGAGGTGATGCCACGCGGTGCCTCTTGGATTTCGTCGAAGATGATGAGCGTGTCTGTCGGCGTTATGGTCTGGCCGCGCAGGAGCTCTATCTGGGAGATGATGCGTTTGGGGTCAAGGCTTCCGTCGAACAGCGAACGTGCGCCCGGTTCGAGCATAAAGTCAAAACGGATGACGTTTTGATACTGCTGGCCTGCGAATTCGTTAAGAAGCCAGGTTTTTCCCGTCTGGCGGGCCCCCTTAAGCAGGAGGGGCTTGCGGTTTGCCCTAGATTTCCAAGCGATGAGTTCGTCCATTAGCTGTCGCTGCATACTGCCTCCTAACGATCATGGTTAGTATAAGACCGTCTTGGTCTTTCCATCGAAAAATGTGGGAGTAAACCACGTTTTTCCATCGAATAATGTGTGAGGGAACCACGTTTTTCCATCGAATAATGTGGGAGTTTAGGTCGGCACCTGGGGACGTTCCTTCTCTGCCGGCAGTTTGGAACACTCCTTGTTTTGGTGCAAATTAGCTACCCTTGCATCAGAAAACGGCGCCCGTCGGCGATGTTGCCGGCGAGCACCGTGGTCGTGTAGACGCTATTTGTTAAGTGCGTGCGTTCGAGCTCGCGTGCTACAGCGAGTCGATGAAGCGCTGTTGGGCGGCGCGGCCGGCTTCGTCCCACTTAAAGACGCCGGCGTTGTCGAGTACGTGGCCAAACACCACGCCGACCTCCTCGTGCAGGATGTCGATGGCGTTATCGGCCGTAAGCTCATCGGCACGACGGGTGTAGACGTCCAGGGCCCACGCGGTGTGGCTGCGGCAAAGGTCGTCGCCCTCGAGTGCGGCGGCAAGATCGTAGCTTGCGTCAGCCTTGGCTGCCAGCAGGTGCTCACGAACGGCACCAAGCTCGGGAACCAAACGCGGCGGTAAAATGGCCAGGCCCATGACCTCGATCAGGCCAATGTTCTCCTTCTTAATGTGGTGGTATTCGGCATGCGGGTGGAAAACGCCCAGCGGATGCTCGTCGGTCGTAATGTTGCAGCGAAGCGCCAGGTAGGCCTCGTAGATCTCGCCGCCGGCATTGCCGCGGGAGTCGACGCGGCGGATGACGGGCGTCACGGTGTTGTGTGCCACGCCGTCGGCCGTGTGCGCGATGACGCCAACCGATTCATCGGTCCACTCGCGCCAGGCGAGGATAATCTTCTCGGCGGCATCGAGCAGCTCGCCGCGGTCGTGCGAGCGCAGGCGCAGCACCGAGAGCGGCCATTGCAGCACGGTGCCAGTGACGTGGTCAAATCCGGGCACGCTAAACTGCGAGACCTCGGCTGCGTGCATCATGGGGAACTCGTGCGCGCCGCCCTGGAAGTGGTCGTGCGACAGAATCGAGCCGCCCACAATGGGCAGGTCGGCGTTGGAGCCGATAAAGTAGTGCGGGAACAGGTCCACAAAATCGAGCAGGCAGGTCAGACCCTTGCGGTCGACGTGCATCGGGCGATGCTCGGAGCTCATGGCAATGCAGTGCTCGTTAAAATACGCATACGGGCTGTACTGGAAGCCCCAGCGCTCGCCGTTGAGCTGAATGGGGATAATGCGCAGATTCTGGCGAGCGGGGTGAGCGCCGCCGTCGGCTGCGGCGGAGCGTCCAGGGTAGCCCTCGTTCTCGATGCACAGCTGACAGGCGGGATACTTCTCGCTCGTGTTGTTTGCGGCGCCGGCCGCGGCAATGTCGCGCGGGTCCTTCTCGGGCTTGGACAGGTTGATGGTGATCTCAAGATCGCCCCAGTTGGTGGGGGTGCTCCATTTGATGTTGCGCGCGATGGCGGCACGGCGCACGTAGCCGGCGTCGCAGCACAGGCCGTAGAACCAGTCGGTCGCGGCGCGGGGCTCGTTGACGCCCATACGACCGTTGAATTCCTCGTTTACAACCGAAGGCCTCGGCATGAGCGCACCCATGATGCGCATGGCGATGCGGTCGCGGCCCGACGCCGTGTCCTCGGCAGCACCGTTGGCAACGGCGGCCTCGGAAAGCGCGGCAAGCGTGCCTTCAAGGTCAAAGTTGGGGAGTGTATCGGGGTGCAAGAGCGAAATCTTCTCGGTCATGAGCGCCCAGGCCATGTCGAGTGCGGGGCCCGTGGCGCCGATGCACTCCAGAATGGTGTTGTAGGCCCAGACGCGGTCGTCCTGTCCGATCATCGATCGGTGGATAGCATATTCGATGAGGCCCTGCGCAGCCTCGCGCACGTCAGTCATTACAGCCATGCCGCGTAAGCCCCCTTGTCAGAAATTGCGTAGTGGCGGGCAGAGCCCTCACCTAGCCAGCCGTTCATCTTGGCAATGAAGGTGTCGACCAGGTCGAGCGGCACGAAGGCCTGGATGGTGCCACCAAAGCCGCCGCCGTGGATGCGGACGGCGCCGCGGCCGTCGAGTACATGCTCGGCCAGTGCCAGGGCATACATCGAAGGCTGCTCGGAGCCCAGCTTGGCAACGACATTCTGCAGGTACATGGCAGAGCTGGCACCGGACTCGCGCGTCAGGACCAGGAACTGGTCGATATCGCCGGCGTTCAGGGCAGCCCAGCGCTTGTCGACCAGGCCGTTCTCGTACCAGTAGTGAACGGCGCGCAGGCAGGCGCGGTCGCCCAGCTTGGCGCGCAGCTCGGGGAGCTTGGCGTCAAAGTCCGCCACGTTTACCTCGCACAGGCGCGCCTTGCCAAACTCGGCGGCGACGTCCTGCATCTCGCGCGGAACGGCGGCGTAGTCATCGGTGGCGGCCACGTGGTCGGCGCCGACCTTAACGAGCACGAGCGCATAGCCGTGGTCCTCAAAGTTGAGCTCGAGCTTCTGGGTCTTAGGCTGAGCCTGGTCCTCAAAGTCCATGTAGGCAAGGCCGCCCAGACATACGGCGGCCTGGTCCATCAGACCGCAGGGCTTGCCGTAGTAGTTGTTCTCGGTGCGCTGGCTCATCTGAGCGAGCGTGACGGGCTCAATGGCGGGCGCGCCCCAAAGCGTCTCCATAGCGCGGCCGTATGCCGCCTCGACAGCAGCGGAGCTCGAAAGACCGCCGCCCGAGGGGACGGAGCAGGTGAAGGCGAAGTCGAAGCCGTGGGGCTCAACGCCAAGGGCTGCAATCTCGCTGTCTCTTATACACATCTGACGC
>UQPL01000151.1:0-4288 GCA_900542895.1 uncultured Collinsella sp.
CGCCGATCTAGAGGCACTCGGTCAGAATCTGGAACACCTCGCTGCGCTCCAGTTTCTTGGCGCAGCCGCCGGTGAGCACGCAGGTGTCCGCAACCTTGTGCAGCGTCTCGTCGGACGCGTCGGAGCCCATCTCGGCGAAGCTCGTGGGAAGCCCCATCTCGCCGATGAACGTCTGCAGGCGGTCGATGCCTTCGAGCGCCACCGTAAGGTCGTCTTTGCCCTCGCCGTCGACGCCCCACACCTCGCGCGCCCAGCGGGCGAACTGCGCGGGCGCCTCGGGGGCCAGGTGGCGGTAGAGCACAGGGTGGATGACCGCGAGGCCCATTCCGTGGTTGGTGTGGGTGTACGCGCCGTACTGGTGCTGGATCATGTGTGCCTGGAAGTCCGTTGACTTGCCAATCTTGAGCACGCCGTTCTCGGCCATGGCGGAGTCGTATACGAGCTCGCTTCGGGCATTGAGGTTCTGGTCGTCGTCCGCGATGACGCGCATGTTGCGGATGACGTTGCGCTGGATGGCGAGGTTGATGTCGTCGGTGACGTTGCGTCCGCGCGGGCTTCCGAAATAGCTCTCCATGCAGTGCGAGAGCGTGTCGAATGCGCAGCTCATGAACTGCGCGTGCGGTACGGTGAGCGTGAGCGCCGGGTCGAGCGCCGCCCACATGGGCATCACCCCCAGATAGGCACCCTTCACGTGTGTCTCCTCGTTGGTGATGACGGCGCCGTTGTTCTGCTCGGCGCCCGTGCCGGAGAGCGTCACGATGCAGCCCATGGGGATGAACGAGCTCGGCATCTTGCCGTCGGCGTGCTCGAACGTCTCGATGTCCTTGTCAAGTATCGCCTGCGCGGAGACCACCTTGCAGCAGTCGAAGACCGACCCGCCGCCGACGGCGAGAATGAAGTCGACCTGCTCCTCGCGTGCGAGCGCGGCGCCTTCCTGGCACTTCTCGTAGGTCGGATTGGGCATGATGCCGCCGAAGTCCACCACGCGCTTGCCCGCGCTCGTGAGCTTATCGACCACGTGGCCGTAGACGCCGGTTCGCTTGACCGAACCTCCGCCGTAGGCGAGCATCACTGTCTTGCCCATGGCACCCATCTCGGCGTCGAGCGCCTGGTCCATGGCCCCCTCGCCGAAGTAGTTCCTGACCGGGTAGTCGTACGTGAATGAGTTCATGGCAATTCCTCCTAGTAAGTTATCAGTGCGGTCTAACCGCTCGTCTACACGTTGCGCACGAGCCCGGACATCCATTCGATGGTGGCGGGGTCGTGGTGGTCGAAGAACGCGCTGCGCCCGGTGTCGAGCGCGGCGATGGCGACCATCTCGTCGTCGCCCAGCGCGAAGTCGAAGACGTCGAAGTTTTGCTCCATGCGATCGCGGTGCGTGCTCTTAGGGATACAGACCACACCGCGCTGCAGCAGCCAGCGCAACACGACCTGGGCGACCGTCTTGCCGTGTGCCTCGCCGATGCGAGCGAGGACCTCGTTGCGGAAGAGGTCGTTTCTGCCCTCCGCAAAGGGCGCCCAGCCCTCCATGGCCACCTCCTTGCCGGCCATGTACTCCTGCGCCTCGCGCTGCTGGAAGAACACGTTGCACTCGACTTGGTTCACGGCGGGGGCGATGCGGTTGAACGAGATGAGGTTTGCGAGATGATCGGGGTAGAAGTTAGCTGTGCCTATGGCGCGGATAACGCCCTGCTCGTAGAGCTCCTCCATGGCGCGCCACGCGCCGAAGACGTCGCCGAATGGCTGATGGATGAGGTAGAGGTCGACGTAGTCGAGCCCCAGTCTCTTGAGCGACGCGTCGAAGCCGCGCTTGGCCCCCTCGTAGCTCACATCCGACATCCACAGCTTGGTCGTCACGAACACCTCGTCGCGCGGCAGGCCGCTCGCACGAATGGCGGCCCCGACCGCCTCTTCGTTGCCGTAGCTCGCGGCCGTGTCGAGCAGCCGGTAGCCGACCGAGAGCGCGTCCTCCACGGCGCGCTGGCATTCCGCGGCGTCCGGGATCTGGTACACGCCGAAGCCGAGCTGCGGCATCCTGACGCCGTTGTTCAAGGTGATGTAGTTCATGGTGCCTTCCTTTCTCGCAACTTGGCGTATCCACCATACGAGGGGAGCCGCGTCGGCGGAAGTTTCCGTTGGTGAGGGTTCTATAACGCTGGGGTGCGCACGGGGTTATAACCCGCGGGTTCAGGGCACCGCACCAAAGGGGGATTCCGTCGAGCGCTTTGCGGTCGTACGCTTGGCGATGAGAGAGCACAAGCCACCGACAGAGGATGTGCCTAACGGAGTCCGATGAACGGGCGGACGTGGGCGTCGCAAACAAATGACGGATATCATAGACAGGGAGAACAGGAATGGACAAGCGCGTTTTGGGAAAGAGCGGCATCGAAGTCAGCCCGCTCGGCATGGGCTGCATGGGAATCACGCACGCGAGCGGAGACCCGATGCCCGACGACGAGGCCGCGAGCGTCGTCCGTCAGGCCCACGAGATGGGCTATACCTTCTTTGACACGGCGGAGTGCTACGTTGGCACGTGCGCTGATGGGACCGAGGCGCACAACGAGGACGTGGTGGGCAAGGCGCTCGCGCCCGTGCGCGACGAGGTTGTCATTGCCACCAAGTTCGGCGTCACGCACGCCCCGGACAAGACCATCCTCGTGGACTCGCGCCCCGAGGTTATCCGTATCTCGGTGGAGAAGAGCCTGCGCCGGCTGCGCACCGACCACATCGACCTCTACTACCAGCACCGAATCGACCCAAAGGTCGAGCCCGAGGTCGTTGCAGACACCATGGCAGACCTCATCAAGGAAGGTAAGATCCGCGCCTGGGGAATCTCCGAGGCGACGGAGGAGTACCTGCGTCGCGCCGATGCGGTGTGCCCCGTCTCCGCCGTCCAGAACCGCTACTCCATGATGGCACGCTGGAACGAATCCCTGTTCCCCGTGCTCGAGGAGCTGAATGTCGCCTTCGTGGCATTCTCTCCCATGGCGAACGGCTTTCTGACGGGCGCGTACAGCCACAACACCAGATTCGAAGGCGCCCAAGACTACCGCGATGGCATGCCGCAGTACACAGAGGAAGGCGAAAGGCGCGCCGAGCCCCTCATGCGGTTCGTTCGCGAGCTGGCTGAGCTGCACGCGGCGACGCCCGCCCAGGTCTCCCTTTCCTGGATGCTCGAGAAGAAGCCCTATATCATTCCCATCCCGGGCAGTCGCAAGCCCGAACGACTGCTCGAGAACCTCGGTGCCGCCGAGGTCGGGCTCACCGACGATGAGGTTGCCAAGATCGACGGGCTGCTCAACGGACTCGACCTCATGGTCTTCGGCGGGCACACGGTAAGGTAGGGAGCCATGAACATTAGACCCTATGTCGTCTGTCATGTCTTTGCCGGGCTCAACGGGCGTATCGACGGCGCGTACATGCTCGACCCCGCCGCCTCGCCCGCACGCGCCGCGTACTCTCGCAAGCAGGTCGAGTTCGGGGCGGACGCCGTGGCGTACGGGGCCGTGACCACGAAGGGCTTCGTCGGGTCGCGCCCCCTTGCGCTCGATACCCACGGGAGCGCGCCCAAGGGGGACTTCGTGGCGCCTCATGACGAACGATCGTTCTACGTCTCCGTCGACCCCGCCGGGGAGATTGCATGGGAGTCTGCGACCTATCGTCGCGCCGGCCGTGCGGACGCGCACGTCATCGAGATCCTCACCGAGGCGGCATCGCCGGCGTATCGCGACTATCTGCGAGAGCGCGGCGTCTCATACGTGCTTGCCGGCTCGCGCGGGCTAGACCTCCCGCTCGCCCTGCGCAAGCTGCGCGAGCTTTTTGGCATCGAGCGCCTGCTCGTGTGCGGCGGCGGAAAGACGGACATGTCGTTTCTTGCCGCGGGCGTGCTTGACGAGCTGAGCCTCGTTCTCTCCCCGACGGTCTCGGGGGAGCCCGAAACGGCTTCCGTCTTCGACGAGATGCCTCGCTCAGCCGGCGGTTCGCACGTATTCTCGCTTGAGCGCGTCGAGCGCCTTGCCGGCGACGGCCTCCACCTCGTCTATCGAGTGCGGCGATGATGCCGCGCCGTTCGTTTCTGGAGGCTGCCGTGTGGTTGGCCGCTGCGGGCAGCCTTGCCGGCTGCTCGTCGGACGGGACCGCCGGGTTCGCGCGCGGCTCCGCTCCGGGCCCGGTCACGGTGGACACGCCCATCTACGACGTCATCAACAACCCTTTGCTCGATGGCTACGGACGGCTGCTCTTCCCCACAACGCTCCATCCGCCGACGGAGGATATGACGCTCGATGAC
>UQPL01000152.1:0-4252 GCA_900542895.1 uncultured Collinsella sp.
ACCTTCTGTACTGAACCCTCCAAGCTTTGGGGCGCGATACCATCACCAAACTCTCTGGTGTAGGTATATTTAGTCCCCGGCGAGCCACCTTGAGTCCAGGTAATGGACTCTCCGTTGCCATGGTTTCCCCAGGCAGAGGCAAAATAACTGGAATTGACGACGGCGTAGGCGACCCCTCCGGTCGCCAGCACTCCGGCAAGGCATCCGATCACGGCAACATACAGAGGCTTCGCGTGACCCTTTCGGCGAAGCGGCTCACCAGCAGCGGCATAAAGAACACGGTCAGCAAGATCGCTATCGGCTTGGACGGACTCGAAGGCCTGCTTGATTTGGTTGGATTTCACGGTCGCCCTCCTCTAGGATGAACTTGAGTTTCGATCTGCCGCGAGCTAAACGCGTTCGAACGGTCGCGGCTGGTACGTGCAGCAACTCGGCAATCTCTGAAGTCGAGAAGCCCAGATAGTAATAGAGCACGATGGGGATACGGAATCGTTCCGGAAGCCGCATGACATCTGACAGGACGGCCTTGGTCTCATCCTGCGCTGTCGAAAGCGACTCGGCCAGGTTCTCAATATCCTCCACACGCCTCCATGGCTTTCGAAAGAGAGATTTGCATTCATTGATCGTGACCCGGATAAGCCATCGACGAAGATGTTCCCAGCTTTCAAATTGCGCATCGCTTTTGAGTAACTTCAGAAAGACGTCTTGAGCGACATCGTCGGCGTCGGCGCGATCACGCAGGTACGTCAACGCGATCCGAAACACGACATCCCGGTGGTCTTCGACCGCCTGTCTAAATGCTTGTTCTTCCATAATCACCTCCCGGTGACGTTAATGATTATCGATGAGGCCCTCACCATAGATACGCTCTGGCCGGACGAAATGTTTCAAATTCAAGCAGGAAAAACCTACCAAAATAAACCTGTCCCTTTTTGGCAGGTTCTCTTCAAAAAAAGACCCGCTTCCCTGTTGGGAAACGGGTCTTTGGAAGGGCGGTTAACGTACTAGGAAATTATTCCTCGTCGTTGTCCTTGGCCTCTTCGGCGTCGTCGGTGTCCACGAGCTGGTTGAGCAGCTCGTCGAGGGAAGCCATGTCCTCGTTGATCGCGCCGTTGGCGGGAGCCTTCTTATCGTCGATCGGGGCGCCCAGAAGCTCCTCGTCGGCGTCGGCGTGATGCGTCGGAGCGGAGGTACCCAGCAGGATATCGTCCGGACCGTCGGGGCTAAAGACCATCTGCAGCAGCTGCGAGAGGTCTTCCTCGTCGGCAACGTCGTCGTTGTTCTCGAGGATGTAGAGCAGATCGTGGGCCTCGAGGCCGTCACGGAGCTCCTCGATCGCCTTGGCACCGATGCCATCGATGCGCAGCAGATCCTCCTCGGACTTGCCAACCAGGTCGCCGACCGTCTCGATGCCGACCTCGCTGAACTTGTTGGTCCAGCGCTGCGACACGCCCAGGTCGTCGAACAGGTACAGACGAGCCTTCTCGGCGGAGATGGTGTGGCCGTTGCGGGTGAACGAACCGTCAGCACCACCGAACTCGTCGTAGCCGGCCCAGTCGAGCTGCTGCGGGAGCTGCTCGTCCAGGTCCTTGAGCTCCACAGGAGCCCACTCGGGCAGCGACTTGGCGTTGGGCGAAGCCGGGCCGTCGATGTCCACGTAGCCGTCGGCCGTGCGATACGTCATCTTGGCGTTGGCGTACGGCTTGAGGCCGGTACCAGCAGGGATCTTCTTACCGACGATGACGTTGGACTTAAGATCGAGCAGGTGATCGACCTTGCCCTCGATGGCAGCCTCGGTAAGGACGCCGGCGGTACGGATGAACGAAGCGCTCGACAGCCAGGAGTCGATGTTGGACGCGACCTTGAGCGTACCCAGGATGACGGGCTCGGCCACGGGAGCCTGACCGCCCAGACGGGCAACGCGCTCGACCTCGTCAGCGAACTCGTAGCGGTCGACATACTGACCAAGCAGGTACTTGGAGTCGCCGGGGTTGGTGATCTGAACGCGACGCAGCATCTGACGTGCGAGCACCTCGATGTGCTTGTCGTTCAGGTCGACGCCCTGGCTGGTGTAGACGTCCTTGACGCTCTCAACGAAGGTGTGCATCGTCGACTCGATGTCGGTCAGCTTGCGCAGGTTGCGGAAGTTGACGAAGCCCTTGGTGATCTGGTCGCCGGCGCGAACCTCGCAGCCGTCCTCGATCTCGGGCATGAAGCGCACCGAAGCGGGGACGCGACGCTCATCGAGGACACGGGTGTGATCCTCGGAGTCGGTGAGCGTCAGCACGTACTCGGACTTCTCGGGCTTAATCGAGAGGTGGCCGGAGTACGGAGCCAGCTCGGCCTCGCGACCCAGGATCTTCTCGTTGACGTTGCCGACGATATCGAACATACGGCTGACCGTAGGCAGACCCTGCGTAATATCGTCGACGCCAGCGACGCCGCCGGAGTGAATGGTACGCATCGTAAGCTGCGTACCGGGCTCGCCGATGGACTGGGCGGCAATAATGCCGACGGCAGTACCGATGGCGACCGGACGACGGGTGGAAAGATCCCAGCCGTAGCACTTCTGGCACACGCCGTACTTGGAGCGGCAGGTGAGCAGCGCGCGAAGCTTGACCTTCTTGAGGCCCGCATCGACCATCTTCTGGATGTCGGCGACCTTCTCGATGTAGCCGTCCTGCTCAAAGAGCACGGTGCCATCGGGAGCCACGACGTCCTCAATGAAGCAACGGCCGACGAGGTCGGTGTTGAGGTCGGTGGTGCCGGGGATGATGAGGTTGTAGGTGACGCCCTCGTGCGTACCGCAGTCCTCCTCGCGGACGATGACGTCCTGGGCCACGTCGACCAGACGACGGGTCAGGTAACCAGAGTCCGAGGTGTGGGATGCGGTATCGACCAGGCCCTTACGGGCGCCGTAGGTCGAAATGAAGTACTCGAGCGGCAGCAGGCCCTCGCGGAAGTTCGCCTTAATGGGAAGGTCGATCGTCTCGCCGGACATGTCTGCCATCAGGCCACGCATGCCGCCGAGCTGACGCAGCTGGGTCTTAGAACCACGGGCGCCGGAGTCGGCCATCATGTACAGCGGGTTCTCCTCGTCGAACATGTCGAGCATAAGCGCTGCAACCTTATCGGTACAAGCGGTCCACTCGTTAACGACTTCGATGTGGCGCTCCGTCTCGTTGATGAAGCCCTCCTCGAAGTACTCGTTGATCTGGTCGACGTTGGCCTGGGCGCGATCGAGCAGCTCCTGCTTCTCGGCAGGGATGAGAGCGTCCCACACCGAGATGGTGAGGCCGGCGCGGGTAGCGTAGTGGAAGCCGGAGTACTTGATGGCGTCGAGGATCGGGCCGACCTTGGCCTCGGGGTAACGATCGCAGCAGTCCGCAACCAGCTTGGCAACGTCGCCCTTGACCATCTTGTAGTTCATGAACTCATAGTCTTCGGGCAGGCACTGGCGGTTGAAGATGATGCGGCCGATAGAGGTCTCGAAACGCGCGGTCTTGTTGCCGGTGACGTCGTAGTCGACAAACTCGTTCTTGCCGTTCTTGACGCGGAAGATACGGGTGCCGTCCTCGTTGATGACATTGGCATCGGCAGCGGACACGCGGACCTGAATCTTGGCCTGCATGTCGACCTCGGAGCGGCAGTCATAGGCGTGCAGCGCGTCGTCGAAGCTGGCGAACACGTGGTTCTCGCCCGGCAGACCGTCGCGGACCTGGGTGAGGTAGTACACACCGATGATCATGTCCTGCGAGGGGATGTTGACCGGCTTGCCGGATGCCGGCGAGCGCAGGTTGTTCGCAGAGAGCATGAGCACGCGGGCCTCGGCCTGAGCCTGGCTGGACAGCGGCACGTGGACAGACATCTGGTCGCCGTCGAAGTCGGCGTTGAAGGGCGAGCAGACCAGCGGGTGCAGGTGGATAGCCTTGCCCTCGACCAGCACCGGTTCAAAGGCCTGGATGGACAGACGGTGCAGGGTCGGTGCACGGTTGAGCAGCACGACGCGGCCGTCGATGACCTCTTCGAGGATGTCCCACACAAAGGTGGCACCACGGTCGATAGCGCGCTTTGCGCCCTTGATGTTCTCGACCTTGCCGAGCTCGACCAGGCGCTTCATGACGAAGGGCTTGAAGAGCTCCAGCGCCATGGTCTTGGGCAGACCGCACTGGTGCAGCAGCAACTTGGGGTCGGTAACGATAACCGAACGGCCGGAGTAGTCGACACGCTTACCCAGCAGGTTCTGACGGAA
>UQPL01000153.1:0-4221 GCA_900542895.1 uncultured Collinsella sp.
GCGAAGGTGATCTCGCCGGTATCGCAGTCCATATCGGCGATACGGGCTAGGCTTTCAACGCGGAAGCCGCGCTCGCGGAGCTTATCGCCACCGCCCTGGAAGCCCTTCTCCACCGCAATGCCAATGCCGGATACCTCGGCACCCGCGGCCTCGCAGATCTTGATAAGGCCCTCGAGCGCGCAGCCGTTGGCCAAGAAGTCGTCAATAATCAGGACCTTGTCGCCCTCGGACAGGAAGCGCTTGCCAACGATGACCGGGTACTCCTTCTGCTTGGTAAAGGAGTAGATGGTCGTGGCATACTGCTCGCCGTCGAGGTTGATGGACTGCGCCTTCTTGGCAAAGACCACCGGCACGCCGCCAAAATGCTGAGCCGCGATGCAAGCCATGCCAATGCCCGAAGCCTCAATCGTCAGGATCTTGTTGATCTCGACACCCTCGAACAGTCGGGCCCACTCGGCGCCCATGTGGTCGAACAGCTCAACGTCGCATTGGTGGTTGAGGAAGGCATCAACCTTAAGGACGTTACCGGCCTTTACGATGCCGTCATGGCGAATACGATCCTCAAGCTCCTGCATGGCGCAACCCCTTCTCGCGGCAACGATACCGCGCGATTAATAAACGTTGTTCGATAGTCTACCACGGACCGACCCCCGCCCGTCCCACAAGCCGCATCGCACCACAAACCAGTCTTTTTGGGACGGCGCGAATCGTGGCAGACAGCCTCCCAACACGCTAATGGCGGGCGCGCATCTTCACCAAACGCACCATGGCAAGCGCAAAGCCCACAGCGGCCACAGCCATCAACACATAGAACACCGAACGGAAACCAAACAGGAACACATCCGGACGTCCTGCAACAAAACTGGTCACGGCCTCGCCCATCGCCACGCTCATCTGTCCATACAGGATATTCGACGCCACCGTAATGCCGAGTGCCATACCCGCATAACGCGCCAGGCTACCCAGACTACCCGCAAAGCCAAGTGCCTCGCGCGGAGCCGAGCCCATGTACAGCGAGTTGTTGGGGCTCTGGAAAATCGACGTACCGCACGACATAAATGCGACGCAGCACACGATCACAGGGATAGAAGAGTGCTCGTCGAGCGTGCTTACTGCAAAGAGACCGCACACATACACGCCCAGGCCGACCGCCGTGGGACCCTCGCAGCCAACACGGTCCGAAACCGTTCCCGAAAGCGGGCCGATAAAGGCATTCACCATTGGCAGCGCCAAAAAGAGCAATCCGGAAATGTCAGAACCAAAGCCGTGGGCGTCCTGAAAATAGAACGGCAGGATAAACTCGGATGCGCCAATGCCAACGAACACGATGAGCATGCAGGCAAGGTTGATGGTGAAGGCCGAATTTGCAAAGCAGCAACGAGCGGCCTCGATCAGGGACATGGGGCGCTCGCCGGCCTCCGGCTTAACATGCGGCAGCGTGTAGAGCCCCACGATAAACGAGATTACGCCAATAGGCAGGTTGATGAGGAAGATACTCTCCCAGGGAAAGCTTGCCACCAGCATGCCACCGAGCACGGGGCCACACATCATGCCGAGGGCCACGAAGGTCGCGAGAATACCCATGGCACGGCCTCGTTCGCGCGCCGGAAACGACTCGGTGATGATACCCATGTTGTTGGCCATGGCCGCCGCGCAACCGACGCCCTGAACAATGCGTGCCAGGATAAGAACCTCGAGCGAGGACGAAAGGCCGCACAGCAGCGAACCGACCGAAAAGACAATGACGCCCAGCTGGAACACATTCACCTTGCCGCGCACGTCGCCCAGACGGCCAAACGGCAACATAGCCACGCATGTCGCAAGCAGATACACCGAGCTTACCAGCTGAATGCGATCGAGGCCCACGCCCAGCTCCTTTTGCATCACGGGCAGCGCCACGGTCACGACGGTCGAATCCAGACACACCATAAACGTCATGATGAGCACGGTAAACAGAATCGCCCACTTGTTCTTGCCATGGGTGTCGCCCTCTAGGGCAATGTGCTCGCGGCGCAGCTGCTCTGCAGTTTTCTCCATATCCATCCTTTCGAGTGGCCCAACGCAAAAAAACGGGGCCCCAATCGCCTGCAAACAGCCGCAATTGGGGTCCCGCCTACGGAATCGGAACGAAAGGTCACCGAAGCTTTCTGCCAGCATCGGCGCCTTGCACGAACGCTAGCCTAGCACTGCTCGAGCGCCTGCTCAAGGTCGGCAATCAGATCGGCCGTGTCCTCGAGACCGCACGACAGGCGCACCATGTCGGCGGAGATGCCACAGGCGATGAGCTCCTCATCGTTCATCTGGCGATGCGTGGCGTTAGCAGGATGCAGGCAGCAAGTGCGGGCGTCGGCCACGTGTGTGGCGATCTGGGCGAGCTTGAGGCTCTTCATAAAGGTCTCGGCCGCCGCGCGACCACCGTTAAAGCCAAAGCTCACAACGCCGCAGGTACCGTTGGGCATGTACTTCTGAGCCAGGTCATAGTACTTGTCGCCCTCCAAACCCGGATAGCTCACGAAGCGTACCTTGGGGTGACTCTGCAGGAACTTGGCAACGGCCAGGCCGTTCTCGCAATGACGCGGCATGCGCACATGCAGGCTCTCGAGCGAGCTGTTCAGGAAGAAGGCCGCCTGCGGGTTCTGCATGGGGCCGAGGTCACGCATGAGCTGAGCGGTTGCCTTGGTAATGAAGGCGCCCTCGCGACCGAACTTCTCGGCATACGTCACGCCGTGGTAGCTCTCGTCGGGCGTGGTGAGACCCGGGAACTTGTCCGCATGAGCCATCCAGTCAAACTGACCGTGGTCGACGATTACGCCGCCCAGGTAGGCAGCATGTCCATCCATGTACTTGGTGGTGGAGTGCGTAACGATGTCGGCGCCCCACTCAAAGGGGCGGCACATCACGGGCGTCGGGAAGGTGTTGTCGACCATCAGCGGCACGCCGTGGTCATGCGCGGCCTTGGCAAAGCGCTCAATATCGAGCACGGCAAGGGCGGGGTTGGCGATGGTCTCGCCAAAGACGAGCTTGGTGTTGGGTTGGAAGGCTGCCTCCAACTCCTCATCGGTGCAGTCGGGGGCAACGAACGTGCAGGTCAGCCCCATACGGCCCATGGTGTGGGCGAGCAAGTTGTACGTGCCGCCATAGATGGCAGAGCTCGCGACTACGTGATCGCCGGCACCGGCCACGTTAAAGATCGCAAGGAAATTCGCGGCCATGCCCGAGCTCGTGAGCATCGCGGCAGTGCCGCCCTCCATCTCGCAGATCTTGGCGGCAACCAGATCGCACGTGGGGTTCTGCAGACGGCTATAGAAGTAGCCCGACTCCTCCAGGTCAAAAAGCTTGCCCATGTGCTCGGACGTGTCGTACTTCCACGTGGTGGACTGGTAGATGGGCACCTGACGCGGCTCGGCATCTCCCGGGTGATAGCCGCCCTGAACACACGTCGTACCGATGGTCTGCTTGCTCATATCTAGCTCCCTTGCCTGGGTTTTAGTTTTATTCGGTTCACGATACCGCTACCCCGCACCCCTCTCAACCCATCCCCAAGGTAGGTTATGTGACTAATTGATCAGGGGTATTTATCTCAAGCCTTGGGCATTTGCTCGATAGATAAAATGAGGCATCCATGAAGCTCTCGATGATTACACGCACCGTCACGGGTACCATAGGCGGGTACACCGTGACCAAGGAGACAACGATGAAGCAAATCAATACGGCCCAGCTCGACATCACCGCCTGTCAGGCTCAGGCTGCCGAGTACCACGCCCGTGGCTTCAACTGCGCACAGGCCGTCGCCTGCACGCTCGCACCTGCCGTCGGACTCGACCCCCAGGTCGCCTTTACCCTCACCGAGGGCTTTGGCGCCGGCATGGGCGGCATGACCGAAACCTGCGGCGCCATCTCGGGCGCTGTGGCCATCATGGGCTTTGTGATGAGCGACGGCATGGAAAACCCCAAGACCAAGGGCCAGACCTACAAGCTGTCGCGCGAAATCGCCAAGCGTTTTGGCGAGAAGAACACGACGACCGTCTGCGGCACGCTCAAGGGCATCGGATCGGATAAGGGTCCGCTCCGCAGCTGCCCTGGTTGCATCGACGATGCCATCGAGATCGCCTGTGATGTGCTAAAGCAGCTTGCCGAGTAAACAGCTGCGACATAAAACGGCGGCCGACGCGCTTGGGATCTATCCTGTCTCTTATACACATCTCCGAGCCCACGAGACAT
>UQPL01000154.1:0-4208 GCA_900542895.1 uncultured Collinsella sp.
GACTGGATGATGATGTTGGCGACGGCAAAGACGGCGCTTTGGATGCCGGCGGGCAGGCCGATCTTGACGATGCGCTTGAGGGCGACGGGGTCGATAGCCAGGTCGCGTAGGGTGACGCGGACGACGGAGTCGGTCTTGAGCAGGCGGATAAAGAGCGTAGCGGCGCTGACGGTGTAGGCGATGGCGGTGGCGATGGCGACGCCCGCGACGCCCCAGTGGAGTACGGGGACAAAGATGAGGTCTAGGCCAATGTTGAGGACGGTGGACACGGCAAGAGCCTGTAGTGGCATGCGGGTGATGCCGACGGAGCGGAAGATCGCGGCCTCAAAGTTGTAGAGCAAGATCGAGGGCAGGCTGAGCAAAAATACGCGCAGGTAGAGCGAAGCGAGTGGCATGGTTTCGGCAGGAACGTTGAGCGCGGTGAGCATGGGCTCGGCAAAGATCTCGCCCAGTGCGATGACGACAAAGCCCACGAGCGCCATTAAAACCGAGGTATGGACGGCGCGTTTGACCATGTTCTGATCGTTGCGGCCGATAGCGTTGGCGATGACCACGTTGGAGCCAAGTGACATGCCAATAAACAGGTTGAGCATAAGACTGGTAAGCGGAACATTGGAGCCGACCGCCGCCATGGCGAGGGTTCCCTGGTCGCCCGAGAAGTTACCGATAATGACCGTGGCGATGAGGTTCGACAGCTGCTCCAAGATGCTCGTGGCGGCCACGGGGAAGGCGAACAGGGGAATATTTCGCCACAGCGAGCCGGTGGTCATGTCAATGTGCTTAGATACGGTATCAGCCATACGCTCTCAATCTCTAACATGCTCTTTCGTGCTTATTTGCGCAGACGATGATACTCCTAATCGACTAGTCGTTGGGGACGTTCTTAAACGACTAGTCATTCAAGAACGTCCCCAATGACTAGGTGGGGAAGGCGTGCGACAATGGTGTGCGTTGTGTTGTTCGCGCTAAGGAGTTGCCATGTTGTTGTGTCCCGTTTGCCATGAGCCGTTGGTGGACAATGAGCGCGGTGCTGCATGCGCGAGCGGACACCGGTTTGACCGTGCGCGCGAGGGCTATCTATATCTGCTGCGCTCGTCCAAGAGCGGCGACTCCATGGGCGATCCCAAGTCGCAGGCACGCAGCCGTCGTGACTTTCTGAACCGTGGATACTACGCACCGTTGCGCGATGCGATGGTCGAGCTGGTGCGCAAGCAGGTGTCTGGGCGTGCTGCGTCTACGAGCGGCCCCATGACGCTGCTCGATATTTGCTGCGGCGAGGGCTATTACACGAGTGCCATGGGCGCGGTGCCGGGCGTGGACGCTTACGGGTTCGACTTGGGCAAAGAGATGGTGCGCCTGGCCGCCAAGCGCGGCGATGCGACCTATTTTGTGGCCAACATGAAGGATATCCCCGTGGCCGATGGCGCCTTCGATATGGTGACCGAGCTCTTCGCTCCCTTTAACGAGCGTGAGTTTGCCCGCGTACTGGCGCCAGAGGGCTCACTCTATACCGTGGTACCGGGTGCTCGTCATCTCTTTGGGCTCAAAGAGGTGCTCTACGACACGCCGTACCTTAATGATGAGAAGCTGCCGCAGGTCACCGAGCTTAAACTGGTCGGAACGCAGCGGGTATCTGCGAATATTACGCTCCAGACCCAGGCCGACATCGAGGCGGTGTTCCAGATGACGCCGTACTACTACCGCACGCGCCCTGCCGACAAAGAGCGCCTGGCAAACCTGGACACGCTCCAGACCGATATTGACTTCATCGTCGCCGAGTACCGCCACAGCTAACAACCTGCCAAAAAGGGACAGGTTTATTTTGGTAGGTTTTATCTGGGCAAACGTAAAGGGCCGACCGCGGAGATGCGCGATCGGCCCTTTTTAGTTGCTTGACTGCAGAGGTTATGAGAAGCGAGCGCTTACAGGCGGTCCTTGTTCTCGGCCTTAACGGCGTGCGCCTGCTGAACAAAGAACAGGTCGTACACCACGATGACAAAGGCGCCAAAGTTGATGGCGTCGCCGCCAAACGCGGGAAGCGTGAGCACCGCTTGGGCAAGCGTGGCGACCGCGGCAACAATACCGAGCTTAAACGCGCCGTCCACCTGCGAAGGCTTGTTGGCGCCCTTGATACCGGCGACGCCTGCGGCAAGGTCGACGAGACCCTTGGCGATAAGCACGACCGCTGCGAGCGTGGCGTACGAACCGTACGTGGAATCGAGACCGCCCGTGGCGATACCGACGCCGGCGGTGACGAGGCTGGCGATGCCCAAAACAAAGTAGATGAGAGCAAGGATTTTGAGAGTCTTGCGAGTGAAGCTCATGGCTGGTCCTTTCGATACGAGTACGCCAACTTGGCGCACCCAATGTACTGCACATATGGTGAAGCACATTGTAGTTCAACGCGGCGATGCATGCGTTTGAAAGCGCATTGAGCCCGCGCAGCCAAACCCAACCTTTCAAAAAGGAAAGCTGGGCGTAAGTCAAATCGATGGCAGCGTATGCGCGGCGCTGCGATGATGAGGCCGTAACAAGGAGCTGGTCTCAAGGAGGAGTCATGATGTACGGAGCAGGGCAAGTGCGTGAGCCGCGGTCGCTGGGAAGGCGCATGGATGATTCTGTGATCGCTGCCGTGTGCACGGGATTGATGGCGGTGCTTTGCATTGCGATGCTGTGGGCCATGTCGCATGTGGGACAATAGCGGACGGTTGGGTGCCGACATAAACGGCACTCACGTATTCGTTTTGCTTGTTAAGGAGTACCCATGGGCGTCGTCGATCCCTTTTCTGTTGCTCGGGCCGCGGGGCTTGAGCTGACCGGGAAGCCCGAGGGCCTCACGCTCACCGACGGCACGATGGAGCTGCGCGCCGATTTCACCCGCATGCTTCCGCGGCTCAAGCAGGGCCGTCTGCAGCAAGAGCTGCTGGTGAAGGCCGCGCGCGCAAAAGGCATCGAGCGGCCATGGGCGATTGATGCCACGGCGGGCTTTGGCGAGGATTCGCTGCTGCTGGCGGCCGCGGGCTTTACCGTCGATCTGTATGAGCAGGATTGCGTGATCGCGGCGCTCCTCAAGGATGCTCTGGATCGCGCGGCAGATGATCCGGCGCTTGCGGCTGCCGTGGCCCGCATGCGCCTTCATGCGGGCGAGGACAGCATTGCCGGCCTTCGCCATGTAGCTGAGCTGATCGGGCGGGGCGAGCTTGCCGCTCCCGACGTGGTGTATCTGGACCCCATGTTTCCCGAGCGCACCAAGAGCGCGGCGGTCAAAAAGAAGTTCCAGCTCTTGCACCATCTGGAACGGCCATGTACCGATGAGGAGACGCTGGTCGAAGCCGCGCTTGCGGTGCACCCGCGCAAGGTCGTTATCAAGCGGCCGGTGAAGGGGCCGCTGCTTGCCGGCGTTAAGCCGAGCTATCAACTTGCGGGCAAGGCCGTTCGTTACGATGTTTTGGTGCCGCCGCGCCCGTAGCTTGCGTGCGATTACCGGGGCTTCGCTAGTGCCGTGCCGATGCGGTCCCTATTTCCAAGGGTGCGACGTCAGGTGCCAGCCACCGCAGTATTCGCATTTGTAGCAGGCCAAACCACGCCGCCCGCGGTTTTCGCAGTCGGCCATAACTGCCTCGGCCTCGGCGCGCGTGTCGTAACGGTTTTTGCGCTCGCACGACTTGTAGCGCCAGGCTTCATCTCGTTCGGCGTCCAGGGCGTCGCGGCGCTCGTCCTCGCGTGCAAACAGGTCGCTCATATCGCCGCCGGTAGCAGCGCCCAAAAACTCGCTTTTGGCCTTTGACCAGGCGGCTCGCTTTTTGCTCCCCATCTGCATCGCGCCCCTCTCCAAACGTTGGTATCATTGCTCAATCAAAGTGATACCAATAAACGTGAGGTCGCCGCGTGATGATCAGAAAAACCCTCGATACCGACATTCCCGCTGTTATGGCTATCTATGACGCGGCCCGCGCCTTTATGCGCGCGCATGGCAACGCCACGCAGTGGCCCGAGGGCACGCCTTCTGCCGAGCAGCTGGCTGCCGATATTGCCGCCGGTGGCAGCTACGTGTGCGAAGTCGACGGTCGCGTGGTGGCGACGTTTGCCTTTTTACCGGGCCCGGACGAGTGCTATGACGTAATTGAAGACGGCCAATGGCGTAGCGACACTCCGTACGCCGTGCTGCACCGTGTGGCATCCGACGGCACCGTGCACGGTATCGCGGC
>UQPL01000155.1:0-4204 GCA_900542895.1 uncultured Collinsella sp.
CCCGGGATAATGAGTGGGTCGGCCCAGTCGCGATCGAGCGAAGGCGTCAAAAACAGCTGGCCCTCTTTGATGGAGTCAATGCCGTGCGCAACCATAATGCGCGCCACCAGCCCGGGTATGCCCAGGCCAGCCGAAAGCTCCTTTTCGAGCTCGGGGCTTTGCTGAGCGACCGCCCAGCGATGCGTCGTCTTAAGCGATGACATAGGCGCCCACCCCCGATAGGGGCAGGTCGCCGCGATACCTCTCACGGTTCATAGCGATGAGTCCTCTGTGTATGCCCGCTTCGGCAGGCAGATCTGTTGAACGGATTTATTATACCGTGCAGCGCGGACGCAAATCGCCGCAGCACGCCGCGGTTTCGGTAAACGATGCCGGTAATACCCTCGAAATAATCGATCGTTTCTGACGCACGGACGCATGCGAGCGTCTAGCATATCCATTCAAAACGGATTCACGAGCAAAGGGAGTCACAAGAGCATATGAGGCAGTGGGTTGGACTGGGCAAATTTCTCGCGGGGCATATGCAGGTCATCGTTCCGATTTGCGTAACGCTCGGTGTGCTCTTTCCCCAGCAGATCGGCGTACTTAAGCCCATCGTTCCCGTCCTCTTCGCCTTTATGACATTCCAAGGTGCGCTCAGCAACACCTTTCACCAGGTGGCTGAGGTGTTCCGCCGTCCCCTGCATTTGATTTTGGCGTTAATTGTCTCGGCTGTGCTCATCCCCATCGCGGCGTATGCCATGGGCTCACTGTTCTTTGGTTCCAACCCCAACCTTGTCTGCGGCATCGTGCTCGAGTACAGCGTACCCGTGGCGGTCACTGCCTTTATGTGGATTAGCATGTTCGGCGGCAACGGCCCGCTCGCGCTCACCATTATCCTGACGTCCTCGGTTATCTCGCCTGTGACGATTCCTCTTACGCTCAAGCTCCTGCTGGGCGCCACCGTCTCGATCGATGTGCCGAGCATGATGCAAGACATGGCCTTTATGATCGCCATCCCCGCCGTACTCGGTATCGTCATTAACGAACTCACGCGCGGCTGGGGTCATGAGAAACTCTCCCCCGCGCTCTCGCCCGCCTGCAAGTTCATGATGATGGGGGTCATCGCGTCCAACTCCACCGCCATGAGCGAGTACGTGCTGCACATGAACACGGTGCGCCTGGAAGTCGCCCTCTTTATCCTTTCGTTCGCCATCAGTGGCTTTATCATCGGCATCCTGGTCGCCCGTGCGCTGCATCTGCCGTATAGCGAGACGACTACCATGTGCTTTACCTGCGGCATGCGCAATATCTCTTCGGGCGCCGTCATCGCCACGCAGTATTTTCCCGGCGAGGTCGTATTCCCCGTCATGTGTGGTACGCTGTTTCAACAGGTGCTGGCCTCGATTATCGGACATCTCTTTGAGCGCCTGACCGGCGAGGAGCGCGCCAAACAGCGCAAGCGGGTCAAGGCCGGGCGCGACGCGATGGCACGCTAGACTGTCCGCATTACGCGGGTGTTAACCTTGCTATACGAGCGTTTCCAGATGCGCGCGTAGGCGCTCAGCATCGATATCGAGCGTGGTCTCGGCATTGACCTGGGCCAAACGATAGCCCACAAAGTAGGGCGAAACCACCCAACGTGGCAGCGCCTTGGCAATGGTCCGGCCGTCCATGTGGTAGAAGAACAAGTTGTACGACTCCGCGCGACCGCCATGGTGCTCGTGCAGGATATAGCGCAGGACTACCTGAATCGCATTGGCAAACAGGTCCGCTTCGGCTTGGTCGCGGGCGTCGTCGCTGGCGGCGATTCCCTGTGGGGCCGAGACGTTGACCTCAAAGAACCCCATGACCGGCTCGGTTGAGATGTTGACCGAGATTCTCTCCTGTTGCCAGACATTTATGCCTTCGAAATTGGCGGAAGTCAGCGAAGCATAACCGTTTTCCTGCTCCAAACCCACAATCTGCATGTGCGGATGAACGAGACTACCGCCCGAGAGCGGACCCTTGTTCTTGTACATGAGAACGCTGCGATACTGTCGGGAGTCAATCATCCGCTGCCAGCAATCCAGAGCAAACCGCATAACATGATGCAGCTCGTCCGGCGCATAGGTCACCAGGTCGGCGTCGTGGTCGGACGACTCAATCAATACGGTCTGGCGAGTGGCCCGCAAGGTCTTAAACTTATTCTCGAGCCAGATGCAGTCACCGTCGCGCCGGATGATATTGGCGAGTTCCTCGGTATCGCAAAAGGGGCACGCGGTGCCGGGGCGGCGGTTGTCGTCGGGCTTACCGCTCGCCTGCCGAACGTCAAATACCAGCGCCACGGGTTATACCTCCAGCGGCACGATCTTGGTGCCATGGAGCTCGGAGACGCCCAGTGCCGCCGCCACGGTATCGCGGTTGGCCGTGGAAATGCCGCCGCCGGGAAGGATGGTCAAGCGGTCGCCCGCATACTCGATCAAGCGGGCCAAGTTTTCGAAGTTGTCCTCGATCGGCGTACCGGCAGCGCCACCATGCGTCAGGATGCGTGTGATGCCGCAGTCGGCGAGTGTGTCAATCGCGTCGAGCTGAGCTTCAGGCGAGAGCTGATCAAACGCCATATGGAAGGTGATGTCGATGGGCTCGCGCTTGCACTCCTCGGTCGCGCAGCCCGCGGCCATCACGAGGGCGCCGAGCGTAAGTTCGTCGAGCGCCCATCCGCCGGTGCAGGGCTTGCAGCATCCAAAGACCAGGCCGTCAACTCCGGCGCTCACGGCAAGGCCCAGGTCCATCTCCATCATGCGTAGCTCGTCCTGGCTGTAATGAAAGTCACCGCCACGCGGGCGAATCATGCACATCACTCGGGCACCGTGCTCGTGGACATAGTTGGTCGTAGCGCTGATAACGCCGGCCGAGGGCGTGGTGCCACCCACGGCAAGGTTATCGCACAGCTCGATGCGACCCGCACCGGCCGCAATGGCCGCCGGAACCCGCTCAAAGTTCTCGGCACAAAACTCGTACAGCATAGATAGACCCCCAAAGACAGCAGATGTTTTCCGACGGGCATTGTCACACATCCCAATGAAGTTGCGGTGGAATAGGGACTGTTTTGGCGTCTAGCGCCCCCATTTAGTCCCTATTTCACCGCAACTTAAAAGGGGGCGCTGACCGGGTTGGTCAGCGCCCCCTTTGTTGAATGGATTAACCGCCCAGATAGGCTTTGCGGACGTTATCGTCGTGCAGGAGCTCTTGGCCGGTACCGGTCATGGTGATCTTGCCGGTCTCGAGCACGTAGCCGCGCGTGGCAATGGAAAGCGCCATCTGCGCGTTTTGCTCAACCAGAAGCACCGTGGTGCCGGCCTTGTGCAGGTCCTCGACAATCTGGAAGATCTGTTCGATCAGAATCGGTGCCAGACCCATGGAAGGTTCGTCGAGCATAAGCAGTTTGGGGTTACTCATAAGGGCGCGCCCCATAACGAGCATCTGCTGCTCGCCGCCTGAAAGGGTGCCGGCGACCTGGCGACGACGTTCCTTCAGGCGCGGGAACTGCTCGTAGACGCGCTCCAGGCCCGGAGCCACCGTGGACTTGGGCTGCGTATAGGCACCCATCTCCAGGTTCTCCTCAACTGTCATCTGCAAAAAGGCGCGACGACCCTCGGGAACCTGAGCCAGGCCCTTACCAACCAGCTTATCAGCGGGCGTATGGGTAATATCCTCGCCCATAAACTTGATGGAGCCGGTCTTGGAGCGCAGCAGGCCCGAGACGGTCTTGAGCGTTGTGGACTTGCCGGCACCGTTGGCACCAATCAAGGCCACGATCTCGCCCTCGTTAACGTTAAAGGAGATGTCCTTGATGGCGTGGATGGCACCGTACCAGACGTTGATGTTGTAGACGGAAAGCATCGGCTCTGCCATTTAGTTCTCCCCCTTATCCTGCTTACCCAGATACGCCTCGATAACGGCGTCGTTGTTCTGGATTTCCTCTGCCGTGCCCTTGGCGATAACCTTGCCAAAGTTAAGCACGCAGATGCCTTCGCAGATGTTCATGACGAGCGACATGTCGTGCTCGATGAGCATGATGGCGATACCAAAGGTGTCGCGAATCTTAACGATGTTCTCCATGAGTTCCGCGGTCTCGGACGGGTTCATGCCGGCGGCAGGCTCGTCGAGCAGCAGCAGTTTGGGGTTGGTGGCAAGCGCGCGGACGATTTCCCTGTCTCTTATACACATCTGACGCTGCCGA
>UQPL01000156.1:0-4162 GCA_900542895.1 uncultured Collinsella sp.
GGTTCATACCCGTGGCGTCACTGGTTCGAATCCAGTCACCGCTACCATAGGTAACACGGTGGCTTCTCAATAGTATGTTGAGAGGCCACTATGGTATAAAGGCAAAGTCCCGTCCGGGGACGACCTGTTTAGAGGAGGGCTTTATGGCCAAAGAGAAGTTTGAGCGCACTAAGCCGCATGTTAACATCGGCACCATTGGTCACGTCGACCACGGCAAGACCACGCTGACCGCTGCCATCACCAAGGTTCTCTCCGAGACCGAGGGCTGCAAGGCTGACTTCACTGCGTTCGAGAACATCGACAAGGCTCCCGAGGAGCGCGAGCGCGGCATTACGATCTCCGTCTCCCACGTCGAGTACGAGACTGCTGCCCGTCACTACGCTCACGTTGACTGCCCGGGCCACGCTGACTACGTCAAGAACATGATCTCCGGCGCTGCTCAGATGGACGGCGCTATCCTGGTCATCGCTGCTACCGACGGCCCCATGGCTCAGACCCGCGAGCACATCCTGCTTGCCCGTCAGGTCGGCGTTCCCTACATCGTCGTCTTCCTGAACAAGTGCGACATGGTCGACGATGACGAGCTCATCGACCTTGTCGAGATGGAGACCCGTGAGCTCCTCTCCGAGTACGATTTCCCCGGCGACGACATCCCCGTCATCCGTGGCTCCGCTCTGGGCGCTCTCGAGGGCGACGCCAAGTGGATGGACGCCATTCGCGAGCTCATGAAGGCCGTCGACGAGTACATCCCGACGCCTGCTCGTAACAACGACCTCCCGTTCCTGATGGCCGTTGAGGACGTTATGACCATCTCCGGCCGTGGTACCGTTGCTACTGGCCGTGTCGAGCGCGGTGAGCTCAAGCTCAACGAGCCCGTCGAGATCGTCGGCATCAAGGATACCCAGAACACCGTCGTTACCGGTATCGAGATGTTCCGTAAGTCCATGGACTTCTGCGAGGCTGGCGACAACGTCGGTCTGCTGCTCCGCGGCATCAAGCGTGAGGACATCGAGCGCGGCCAGGTTCTCTGCAAGCCCGGTTCGGTTACCCCGCACACCAAGTTCACCGGCGAGATCTACGTTCTGACCAAGGAGGAGGGCGGCCGTCACACCCCGTTCTTCGATGGTTATCGTCCTCAGTTCTACTTCCGTACCACCGACGTTACCGGTACGGTCAAGCTCCCCGAGGGCACCGAGATGGCTATGCCTGGTGACCACATCACCATCGAGGGTGACCTCATCCACCCGATCGCCATGGAGGAGGGCCTGCGCTTCGCTATCCGCGAGGGTGGCCACACCGTCGGTTCGGGCATCGTCTCCACGATCATTGAGTAAATTAGCTCTTTGATATAGCTGACTTAGAGAACCCGGCACTTATATGGGTGCCGGGTTCTTTTCTGCAATGGATATTGAGCCGTTGCTGGTGTCGAGAGGATCGATAATGGTCCTGGATGCACCGTCGATTAGCTCTCGCTGGCTTCATTGATGTGTTCCAAATATGAATGGATCCACCGAGAACCAATTGACTCGAGGTTTTCATTGACAGCACTTACGTGGAGCTGATAAAGTAACAACTCGTGCCCGTACGGGGCGGAAATGAAAGGTTCAGGATACATGCGTACTCTAGTTACTCTTGCGTGCACTGAGTGCAAGCGCCGCAACTATACGACCACCAAGAACAAGTCGACCATGCCTGATCGTATGGAGATCAAGAAGTATTGCCCCTGGTGCCGTCACCACACGCTGCACAAAGAGACTCGCTAGTCTCTAGTCACATACGCCAGTAGTTCAATTGGTAGAGCATCGGTCTCCAAAACCGAGTGTTGAGGGTTCGAGTCCTTCCTGGCGTGCCAGTCATTATTCCGTAAGCTCCCACTTGGGGGCTTACGGTTTACTCATGTATAAGCGCATTGCGCGGAGGTAACCCAAATGGCCAACAAGAAGAACAAGAAGAAGGCTCAGCAGCCGGCACCTGCCAACAGCGCTGCCGCCAACTCCAAGGTTGAGGCCAAGAAGGCCGTTGCCAAGAAGAACGAGAAGGCTGCGAAGTCCAAGAAGAACGAGAAGCCTGGTTTCTTCGCCCGCACCAAGAAGTATTTCGCTTCGGTCAAGTCCGAGATGAAGCGTGTCACGTGGCCCGATAAGAAGGAGCTCGCGAACTACTCGGTTGTCGTTTGCGCTTCTCTGATCGTCGTCGGCGTCGTCATCGCTCTGCTCGATGCTGGCTTTGGCGAGGCTCTTGCTCTGTTCTCTGGATTGAGGGGCTAAACCATGTCTAAGCGTTGGTACGTCGTTCACACTTACTCTGGATACGAGAACCGCGTTAAGTCCGATCTCGAGCATCGCATCGAGACCATGGGCATGCAGGACCGTATCTTTGATATCGAGATTCCTATGGAGCGCGTCACCGAGATTAAAGAGGGTGGCAAGCGCGAGACCAAGGATTCCAAGATTTTCCCGGGTTATGTCCTGGTCCGCATGGAGATGGATGACGATGCTTGGACGTGTGTTCGCAACACGCCCGGCGTCACCGGTTTCCTGGGCGGCAACGGTAAGCCCGCTCCGCTTTCCCGTGACGAGTACAACAAGATGACTCGTCGTCCCGGTAAGGGCGATTCGCCCAAGCGCACCTCGGTTGATATTCAGGTCGGCACGTCCGTCCGCGTCACCGATGGCCCGCTTACCGACTTTGATGGCAAGGTTTCCGAGGTTAACACCGAGGCCGGCAAGCTCAAGGTCACACTGATGATCTTTGGCCGCGAGACGCCGGTCGAGCTCGACTTTAACCAGGTCGCTGTCATCGCTTAAGTTTTCGTCCGTTCGCGCGAGCGTGCTTCTTCTGTGACTGCTCATCTCAGGAGTGCTTCTAACACGTGCGTGCTTACGATATAGCAAGTACTTCACACTCGTGATTCGAAAGGAATGACCATGGCTGAGAAGAAGGTTGCCAACGTCATTAAGCTCCAGATTCCTGCTGGTGCAGCTAACCCCGCTCCTCCCGTCGGCCCCGCCCTGGGCGCTGCTGGCGTGAACATCATGCAGTTCTGCCAGGCCTTTAACGCCGAGACGCAGGACAAGAAGGGCGACATCATCCCCGTTGAGATCTCTGTCTACGAGGACAAGTCCTTCTCCTTCATCACCAAGACCCCGCCGGCGGCTCACCTCATCAAGAAGGAGCTGAACCTCAAGTCTGGTTCCGCTAAGCCCCAGGCCGACAAGGTTGGTCAGCTCTCCCAGGAGCAGCTCACCAAGATCGCCGAGATCAAGATGCCGGACCTCAATGCCAACGACATTGACGCCGCCAAGAAGATCATCGCCGGTACCGCCCGTTCCATGGGCGTCACCATCGCTGAGTAGCGATTTCTTATGGTAACGACGGGTGCTCCGACCGGGGCGCCCGTTAAATGTGTGCAATAGGGTACACGATACGATGTGGGAGGGCTCACGCCCGTTTAACCACAGGAGGTAATGCACATGGCTAAGCATGGTAAGAGCTATAACGCCGCTGCCGAGAAGATCGACCGCGCCACGCTCTACACCCCCCTTCAGGCTGCCAAGCTCATCAAGGAGCTCGACACCGCCAAGTTCGACGAGACCGTCGAGGCCCACTTCCGTCTGGGCATCGATACTCGTAAGGCTGACCAGAACATCCGTGGTTCCATCTCCCTGCCCCACGGCACCGGCAAGACCGTTCGTGTTGCCGTCTTCGCCGAGGGCGAGAAGGCCCGCGAGGCTGAGGCTGCCGGCGCCGACATCATCGGTTCCGACGAGCTCGTCGCCCAGATCCAGAAGGGCGAGATCAACTTCGACGCCGCTATCGCTACGCCGAACATGATGGCCAAGGTTGGCCGCATCGGTAAGATCCTTGGTCCCCGTGGCCTCATGCCGAACCCCAAGCTCGGCACCGTGACCATGGACGTCGCCAAGATGGTCTCCGAGCTCAAGGCCGGCCGCGTTGAGTATCGCGCCGATCGCTACGGCATCTGCCACGTGCCCCTGGGCAAGAAGTCCTTCTCTGAGCAGCAGCTCGTCGAGAACTACGCTGCCCTGTACACCGAGATCCTGCGCGTCAAGCCCTCTTCTGCTAAGGGCAAGTACGTCAAGTCCATCTCCGTGTCTTCCACCATGGGCCCTGGCGTCAAGGTCGATCCCGCTGTCCAGCG
>UQPL01000157.1:0-4120 GCA_900542895.1 uncultured Collinsella sp.
CGGCAATACGCTTGAGGATCCTTAAAAGAAAGTCCAGTTTATCCTTCCCACTCCAATGGATACGCCTAGGCGCGGTCCAAGAAATCGTCCGCACCCCCATCTGACACTATTTCACCGCAACTTAGAAGGTGTCGGCGTATAACGCTTCACCCCAAATTAAATTGATTCGTTGAATAGACACATTACAAATCTTTAAACTTCGTTTAATCTACAAGTGGGTATTATCACACATTAAGCACACGTGAAAGGATATACCCATGTCGCTTACACAGTCAGCAGAGCGTGCAGCGCTTAACAAGCTCATCGATTATCTCGACGACAACCCGCAAGAAAACATCGACAAAATCATGGACCTCGTGAACAAGCTGGTCCCCAATCGCGTATTTCCTGTACAGCGAGAGGCATTCACCAATGTCATCAAGAGCCGCGGCAATTGGTATGACCTGATCATGCGTGTGTTCAGCCTTAATCCCCAGATGCGAACCAAACTGCTTAAGACCCTCATTGTCGACGCCAACCTGCTTGCTTGGCCAGAGCAGGAAAAGAACCGCGAAAAGTACCAGTGCAACGTTCCGTGGGCCATCCTGCTCGATCCCACGAGCGCCTGCAACCTGCATTGCACGGGCTGCTGGGCCGCCGAGTACGGCTACAAGCAGAATCTCTCGTTCGAAGACATCGACTCTATCGTTACGCAGGGCAAAGAGCTCGGTACGCATATCTACATCTATACCGGCGGCGAGCCGCTCGTCCGCAAGCACGACCTGATCAGAATTTGCGAAAAACATCAGGACTGCGTGTTTCTCTGCTTTACCAACTCCACGCTGATCGACGAGGCCTTCTGCGACGACATGATTCGCGTAGGTAATTTTGTCCCTGCCATCAGCGCCGAGGGCAATGAGCACACAACCGACGCCCGTCGCGGCGAGGGTACCTACGCAAAGATCGAGCACGCCATGAAACTCCTGCGCGAGCGCGACTTGCCGTTTGGTATCTCCACCTGTTGGACCAGCGCCAATGCCGATACGGTTGCTACCGAGGAGAACATGGACTGGATGATCGGCGAGGGAGCACTCTTCTGCTGGTACTTCCACTTTATGCCGGTTGGCCGCAATGCAACCCCCGAGCTCATGCCCACGCCCGAGCAGCGCGAGCACATGTATCACTTTATCCGCGAAATGCGTGAGAAGAAGCCGCTGTTTACGCTCGACTTCCAAAACGACGGCGAGTTTGTAGGCGGATGTATCGCCGGCGGCCGCCGCTACCTGCACATCAACGCCGCCGGAGACGTGGAGCCGTGCGTGTTCATCCACTACTCAAACGCCAACATCCACGATGTGAGCTTACTCGACGCGCTGCGCTCTCCCCTCTTTATGAAGTACTACGAGAACATGCCGTTCAACGACAACTACCTCAAACCATGCCCCATGCTCGAGAATCCCGACGTGCTGCCCAAAATGGTCGCCGAGAGTGGCGCAATGAGCACCGATCTTATCGAGAAGGAGTCACCCGAGCAGCTGCGCGAAAAGACCCAGGCTGCCGCCGAGGCATGGTCACCTGTCGCCGACCGCATCTGGAACGACTCCGACGATCCGCTATATGCCAAGCGTCACGAGGATAAGTCACAAGGTATGGCCGATAGCGACATGCACAAGTTCGAAAAACAGGGCCGCACACTCAAAAACGGCGATTAATGCTGCCCTACACGACAAACGCTCAGAAATGAAGCGGAGCAGTCTCGAGGCACATCTTCGAGGCTGCTCCGCCTTACCGTCAAAACAGTTTTACTAAGTTGCGGTGAAATAGGGACTAGATCGGCCTTCCAATAACCAAAACAATCCCTATTCCACCGCAACTTCTTTAAGTTGTTGAATTATCGATGCTATTCGAAGCGAGATTCCAGGCTCGACAGGCCGTTGAGTGTGAGGTCATTGGCAACCTCCGAGACGCGCTCGATAGGAACCGAGCCGTCAGACAGTGCCCACGTGCGATAGATACCGATAATACCCGACAGCAAAAACGCCAGATAGTAGTCGAACATCTCGTCCTTGAGACCTTGGGGCAGCAGATCGCGCTCGGCAATCTCGTGTTCGAGCGGCGCACGAAGACGAGCCATGAAATCATCGAGCGGAATATTCTCGATCAGCTGACGATTGAGCACCAAGTTGTTGCACAGTGCCTCGTTAACGGTTTTAAAGAAGGTCGCCGCCGCGCCAAGAGCGCGCTCGTTGGTGTCACCGTCCATGGAAGCGAGCGTTTTCTCGACCGAGTCGACAATCATCTCCACCGCATCGACGGCAATGGCATCGAGCAGGCCGTCAACCGTACCAAAGTGAACGTAAAAGGTCTTGCGGTCGACATTGGCCTCGCGCGCGATGGCACTCACCGTAATGTCTGCCAGCGGCTTTTCCATGAGCAGGCGCTCGAAAGCCGAAAGGATGGCATTACGGCTGCGAACGATGCGGCGGTCAAGACGCGGTTTGCTGGTTGCCATGGGCGTGTCCCTTCGATATGCGAGCATTCATCAACAGATGAGAGATAATCTACGTAAGAGGATTATCCCCCATACAGCACAAATATGCCCCGCATCATGAAGAACGCACGACTGCCCTACTGCGACTTGGGATGCTTCTTCTTATTGAGTGCCGACGGAGAAACGCGAATACCATCGCCTGTCTGGCGCACATAGGCTTTATGAGCCGGCTTAGCGGTCCCAGAAGCCTTCTGAGCGTGCTTCTTGGGATCAACGGTAACAGCATTCGTGGGGTGCGGCTTAGTGGGCGCAGAGGGCGTCTGAGGCGTGCGGCCGAGCTTGCGCATCACACGATCCCAGCGCGCATGGATGCTCTCGTTGTGGGCGCTCTTAAGTCCCAGCAGGGGCGCAGCCAAAATGGTCGGCGCGATAAACGTAATGAGGCGCCACAGCAGATAGCCGGCGGTCGAAGCCGACCCAAAGAAATGACCCAAGAACAATGCAAAGCCGCCCTCAGCGCCACCAGTTCCACCGGGCAAGGGAACCGCAGAGCTCAGCAGCTGGACAAAGGCGCTCGCGGCCATGACCGAGAAAAAGTCGACCTCGTGGTGGCCAAAGGCAAGCATCAGGAAATACGGCACCAGATAGAAAAACGCGAGCTGCAGCATAGTGATAAACACGGTGAGCAGCATGGAAGAAAAATGTCCAGCAGAAAGCTTAAACTTCTCGGAGAAGGAGTAGATCTCGCCATCGACAAACGTGCGCCAACCCTCGATCTTAGTGGCCGAGACACCAATGCGCTCGAGCCAATTGATGATGCAATGGGCGACGCGCGTGACGGTCTTAGGCATGAGAGCGACGGCGAAGATGCCAAGCAAGATGCAGCAGTGCCCACCAAAGCTAAAGACGCACAGCAACGTCATGTCGCCATAGCGCTCGGCAAAAAACGGCATGCGAGCAAGCAGTAGGATAGCGCCCCAGGCAACGAGGCCAAACTGGTACACGATAAAGCGCGTGAACTGCGTGGCTCCGGCCTCGCCAACATTTTGGCCCGCCTTGGTCAGGCGGTAGATCTGGGCGGGAGTCGAGCCCATCATCATGGGCGTGAGGTTGCCAAAGAAGATGCCACTCGCCTCGACCGAGATCAGGTCGCGGATGCCGACGGGCGAATTGGGATCGAGCCAGACGGCAATCGCATAGGCCACAATGCCAAAGAACAGGTACAGGAACATGCAGAAGCACGCTGCGGCAAGCCATGGCGCCTGGACGCTCGACATAGCGGCCCAGAACTGCCCCATCTGCCCGGTTACCACCAGATAGACGATATAACCCACCAGCACGACGCCGATAAAGATGGCGCCGCGGCGTGCGCTCTTATTGTCATCTCCGCCCGAGGCCTCAACCTCGACCTGGGGCTTAGACGTATGCTGAGAGGACTCCGTCATGAGACTCCTTCTAACAGTCAAAATATCTTGGATATTGTACCCGCAAGGACCATAAGCAGAACGCAAAGCTCTGGTTCAAACGGGAATTGCAGACGGTTGTTTGAAAATAAAAAACCCGGGCTTCCATGGGAAGTCCGGGCATCAGATTCGTGGTAGCCCGTACCAGATTCGAACTGGTGATCTCCGCCTTGAGAGGGCGGCGTCC
>UQPL01000158.1:0-4072 GCA_900542895.1 uncultured Collinsella sp.
GATGCCGCGACCACGCCGATTATCGCCGTGAGCGCCAACGCCTTTGCCGACGATCGCAGGCTTTCGCGCGAGGCGGGCATGAACGCGCACCTGAGTAAACCCGTGAGTTCGCAGGAGCTCGTTGAGGCGCTTGCGCACATAGCTGCCGACGCTTTATAGGCATATGGCCCGGTTCCAAGGTGGGTTGGAATCGGGCCATATTGCTATTGATGAGGTCTGCTGAGGGAGCTTACTTTTCCTGAATCTGCTTACCGCAAAGATGTTCAATCGTAATCTCGTAGAGCTGGACGCCCTTAATGTCCTTGGCGATTTCCTCTTCGACTTCCTCGGCAGAAGGGTAGTACTTAAGCGCGAGCTGGCGGACTTTATCCTCGATAAACGCGGGAGTGTCATTTGCCAGGCGACAGCGGCCAAAGACCACGGTACTCATAACGTAGGGAGCCCAGTCACCGTCCTTGTGCCACTCGTTGCCGTAAACGGTAAAGCAGACCTTGTCATCGCGCTTGAGTGCGTCGACCTTGTGGCCGGCTTTGGCGCCATGGAAATAAATCTTGTCGTGCTCGGCGTCAAAGAAGTAGTTGACGGGAATGGCGTACGGGTAGCCATCGTCACCGTTGACGGCAAAGACGCCGCGCTTGCAGGTGGCGAGCAGTTTACGCGCTTCCTCGTCGGTGATGGCGCGTTTCTTTCGACGTAAGGGCCTAAACATCGTTGGCTTCCTTTCTGGTCGTGCGTGGTTGCTGCAAAAACTATAGCGAAACGGATCCGTTTTTCTTGATGCGGGCGAGTATGTTTTTGAGCTTGTTAAAGTCGAGCGGTTTGGACAGATGGGCGTTCATGCCGGCGTCGTGTGCCGCCTTGGCGTCCTCGGCAAAGGCATTGGCGGTGAGCGCGATGATGGGGATATCGGCTGCATCGACCTTCTCGCTCAGGCGAATCGCGCGGGTTGCCTCGTAGCCGTCCATGTCCGGCATCATAATGTCCATCAGGATCGCATCGAAGCTGCCGGCGGGATGAGACAGGTACAGATCGACGACTTCGTTGCCGTTGACGGCGCGGGTGACCACGACGCCCTCGGATTCTAGCAGCGTCTGTGCAATCTCGGCATTCAATTCGTTGTCTTCGGCGAGCAGCACGTTCATGTCGGCGAGCGAGCAGTCGAGCGCCCTCTCGACCGTATTCGCCCGCGCCCGGGGGTTCTTGTCGATATCGAGCGGAATTTCCACGTAGAACGTGGTGCCCACATGGAGTTCGCTGGTGACTTCGATGGTGCCGCCCATCAGTTCAATAAGCGACTTGACGATTGGCATGCCCATGCCGGTTCCTTGGAACTTGCTGCGCGCATCGTCTCCTTCTTGGGCAAACGGCTCATAGATATGCTTTAAAAACTCGGGAGCCATGCCAATGCCGGTATCCGAAACGCTAAAGCAAAAGAGCGCGCGCCCGTTATCGAGTGGCTTGGTCTTTGAACTAAAGGTGACGGAGCCGCCGTGCTTGTTGTACTTAATGCTGTTGTCTAACAGGTTGATCATGATCTGTCGGATATGGGTGGGACTGCCGATCATGTATGGCCCCGTGGCGTACGGCAGACTATTGTCCTGCATTGTGATGCCGTTGCTGGACGCGCGGAGCTTGCACAGCACCAGCGTATCGTCACAGAGCTCTTTGAGGTTAAAAGGCACATGTTCCAGTGTTAGCTTGCGGTCTTCGATTTTTCCCATCTCGAGGATGTCGTTGATCAGCGAGAGCAGGTGATTGGCGGCAACGCGCGCCTTGGCACGGCTCTCGCGGGCGACTTGCATATCGCCTTCCTTCAATTCCTCGATCTCGATATGGCCCAGGATGCCGTTGAGCGGCGTGCGGATGTCGTGGCTCATGCGCGTGAGGAACGCCGTCTTAGCGGCGTTGGCGGCATCGGCTTTTTTGCGCTCGGTTCGAGCGCGCACGAGCGCCCAGATGAGCAGGACGATGCCGACCGACAACATACCGATGAGGGTAGCTGCAATGGCGGTGCGGTTGCGAAAAAGGAATTGAAGCGTGTTGGATTCCTGGGCCGTGTACGACGTGGAGGAGAAATTGCTTGCGGAGAGCGATTCTCCGGCATTGATGATGCCCTTGTTGGTGATTCCCAACAGCTCGGGTTTTCCGCGCGAAATCCAGCACGAGAGCTCACAGGTGTCAGGGAGCTCGGTCGTCTCGCAGTCCTCGAGATCGTAACGGTCACCGATGGTTTTTACGCGTGAACTGGGAGCGACGATGCAGTGCGCCGTTCCCTTCCTGAGGGCGTCGAACGCTTCATCGTCGGATTGGTATTCGGTTACGGTTGCTGTGGGGAACAGACTTTCAAGTGCATTTTTGTTGACAAACGATGATTTGGTACAGGCGATGTTCTGAAGGTCTTTGTTCAGGTTGCTGCCGGTGTGGATGGCGGTGAGGGACATGGTCCCCAACGATATCGACTGCACAACGCCTGTTTGCTCGGCAAACCAGTAATCTCGGTATACCGGCAGCGCAACGTCTATGCTTCCCTTTGACAGGGCCTTTGACATCATCTTGTAGCTATCAAAGGCGACGGTTTTGACCGTAATGCCAAATTTATCGTGCAGCGTCGTCGCAAGCGATGCGAGCGAGCCTTCCATTTCGCCGTCTTCGTCCTCGTTGCAGTAGGGGAGTTTGCCCGTAATGTAGCCGAGCGTGATGGCGTTGTTGTTTGCTTTGAGCCAGGAACATTCGGGGCCGTTGAGCGATGATGAACCGCTGTTTTGGGTCGAGTAGCTAGATTTGACTTCGTCGTTATAGCGTGGGTTGACGCGGGCGATTGCCGACATAGCGGCATTGATGTCGTCCATCAGGTCGGGGCGGCTTTTGGGGACGGCAAAATAGTAGTCGCTCGAACCAATGTAGAACATGGGGGAGGCGCTGGGCGACGAGGTCGTGTCGTTCATGATGATGGCATCGACCTCGTTGTTTGCGAGTGCGTCAAAGAGGGCACCGCCAGTGTCGATTTCTTTATAGGTGCAGGTAATGCCTTCGTTGGCGAGCCACTGCTGGCCAACGAAGGTTTGCATAACGTCGGGGTTGCAGCCGATGGTAAGGCCTTGGAGCGCTTGGGGGTCACCCTTGGCCAGATCGTCGCGCTCGGGCCTGGCATAGATGTAGTAGCGCTCGGTGCCCTCGGGGTTCGAGGAAAAGAGCAGCTTTTGGGCGCGTTCCTCGGAGTAGGAGATGTTGGGCATGAGGTCGATCTCGCCCGCCTCGAGCATGTCCATAAGCTCGGCGAAGGTGCCGGAGACGTATTCGTACTGCCAGCCGGGTGTGTAGTACGAGAGGGTCTGGAGGTACTCGTAACCCCATCCCGAGAGACGCTCGCCGGGGGTGCCGTCCTGGAAGCCCTCGTTGTTGACAAGCCAACCAACGCGGACCGTTTTGACCTGCTGATCGGTATTGGCGGCATAGGCGGGGGCGGGCATGATGGTGCTCAGTACGGCGAGCACGGCAAGCGCGACGGCCAAGGTGCGATATATAACTGAACGAAGGACAGCGGAAGCTCTCACATGCAATCCTAACGAATCGAGACATTACCGCATAAGGATACCAGCTCAGCCTGCCCAGTCGGCAGCTGCACCGCTAAACGGTCCCGCCCGGCAGTTGGGGACAGTCCCTTTCTGCCGGCACAAAAGGAACGTTCCTAACTGTCGGTTGTGGGACAATATCGAGCGAATGTGATTGGGCGTCTGGGAAAAGGGGTCGCGATGAACAGGTTGAGGACGCTTGCCGATGTGCTGCGACAGGCTGGCTTTGCACGCATCACGGGCCTGTTTCTTATCTTTTACCTGCTGTGCTCGACGGCTGTCTGGCTGTCCGAGCCTACGACCCTCACCTTTGGTGATGGCCTGTGGTTTAGCTTTGAGACGGTCTCGACGATCGGCTTTGGCGATATCCCAGCAGAAACGCCGGTTGCCCGCGGCATTACCGTCATCCTAAGCGTCATCAGTATCTTCTATATCGCCATGCTTACGGGCGTGGCGGTGAACTACTGCAATACGCTCATCAAGCTGCGCCAAAAGGACAC
>UQPL01000159.1:0-4065 GCA_900542895.1 uncultured Collinsella sp.
TATCGCGGCTATGACTCCTCGGGCGTCGCGCTCGAGGTGGGCGAGGGCGCCGCGGCTCACCTCGACGTTATCCGCCGCGTGGGCAAGGTCGCAGGCCTGGAGAGCGAGCTTTCCAACATCGACAGCGACGCTACCTGCGGCATCGGCCATACTCGCTGGGCCACCCACGGCAAGCCTTCCGTTGTCAACGCCCATCCCCACACCAGCTGCGACGGTCGTATCGCCATCGTCCACAACGGCATCATCGAGAACTTCGCCGAGCTGCGCGAGGAGCTGGAGGGTCGCGGCCATCACTTTAAGAGCGAGACCGATACCGAAGTCTTCGCACACTTGATCGAAGAGGCCTATGCCGAGACGCGCGACCTGATGGCTTCCGTGCGTGAGGCCTGCACCCACGTGGTGGGCGCCTATGGCTTGGCCGCTATGTGCGCCGACGAGCCTGGCGTAATCGCCGTTGCCCGCAAGGACTCCCCGATTGTGGTCGGCGTGGGCGAGACCGGTTCCTACGTTGCCTCCGACGTGATTGCGCTTATCGATGCCACCCGCGATGTCGTGGTGCTCGAGGACGGTCAGTTTGCCAAGCTCACGCCCGCAGGCGTCGAGTATACCGACGAGGCCGGCAACGTGATTGAGCCCAAAATCACCCATATCGACTGGGATCTGGACATGGCCGAAAAGGGTGGCTACCCCGACTTTATGCTCAAGGAGATCCACGAGCAGCCGCGCGTCGTGCGCGATACCCTGGTTGGCCGCATGACGCCTGCTGGCGAGCTCGATATCGATGAGCTGGGCCTGTCCCTCGAGGAACTCAACGACATCGACCGCGTCTACGTGATCGCCTGCGGCACCAGCTATCACGCCGGTCTCATCGCAAAGAACCTTATTGAGGGCTGGGCTCGCATTCCTACCGAGGTCGAGGCGGCTAGCGAGTTCCGCTATCGCAACCCCATCATCACGCCGACGACGCTCGTCGTTGCCGTGTCCCAGTCGGGCGAGACGGCTGACACCCTTGCCGCCATTCGCGATGCGCGCATCAAGGGCGCCAAGGTCTTTGGTATTACCAACGTGGTGGGCAGCCCCGTGGCGCGCGAAAGCGACGGCGTTATCTACACCAAGGCCAACAAGGAGATCGCAGTCGCCTCGACCAAGAGCTTCATCGGTCAGGTCGTGAGCCTCACGCTTTTGGCCCTGCTGCTGGCGCAGGTCAAGTACCGCTTGACCACCAAGCAGGCGCGCATGCTGTTCCGCGAGCTTTCCGATACGGCCGAGCAGATCCAGTGGATTTTGGATACCCAAACCGAGGCCGTTCATGAGGCCGCCCTGCTGTGCAAGGACGCGCAGTCGGCGCTGTTCGTGGGCCGTGGCATGGGTGCCGCTATTTCCTACGAGGGCGCGCTCAAGCTCAAGGAGGTCAGCTACCTGCACGCCGAGGCCTACGCCGCCGGTGAGATGAAGCACGGCCCCATTGCCCTGATCGACCCGGGCTTCCCTGTCATCGCTGTGGCCACCAAGAGTGCCACCTACGACAAGACCGTGTCGAACCTTATGGAGTGCAAGGCGCGCGGCGCCAAGGTCATCGTCGTTGCCACCGAGGGCGACGAGGAGATCAACAAGATCGCCGACTGCATCATCCGCGTGCCGGCAGTCCGCGACGTGTTCAGCCCCATCACGGCGAGCGTCCCGCTGCAGTTGCTCGCTCGCGAGGTGGCCATCCTGCGAGGTTGCGACGTCGACCAGCCCCGTAACCTGGCCAAGAGCGTCACGGTAGAGTAGTTGGTTCCGCCGTTCTAGCGACTAAGGCCCGGCTCCGCATCAAGACGGAGCCGGGCCTTTTTTGCATTTGACCAGATAAAACCCGCCAAAATGAACCTGTCCCTTTTTGGCAGGTTAGCGGAGCTTGCTGGTCTCGAAGTACTCGGGGAACTGGTCCAGAACCTCGGTTTGATTGCGGAACATCATGTGCAGGTGCTTGCTGACCAAAAAGCTCGCTTCGATGGGGTCGCGACCGGCGATAGCGCGGCGAATCTGCTTGTGCTCGTTCACGATGTCCTGATTGTCGAGAACCTGCGTGGCGGCGCGCAGCCAGCGGAAGCGCTCCAGGTCGGCATTGGTCTCTTCGAGCCACGACCACACGGTGCTGCGACATGCGATGCTAAAAATCATGTGATGCATGAGGTTGTCGCTCAAAAAGAAGCCGATGCGATCCTCCTCGGCCATGGCCTTTTCCTGCAGCACGATGGCGCGGTCGAGCTGCTCGATGCCGGCCGATGTGGCGCGCGCACAGCACTCCACAATCACCTGCTTTTCCAGATGCTCGCGGATGTAACAGGCACTCTCGGCAAGGGTGAGGTTGATGGGCGAGACGTAGGTGCCGCTCTGGGGCACGGTGCGCACCAGGCCTTCCTGCGCCAAGCGAACCAAAGCCTCGCGCACGGGCGTGCGACCCATGTCCAGGTCATCGCAAAGCTGCTTGACGCCCAGCTTTTCGCCCGGCTTGTAGTCCAGGTAGACGATTTTGCGTCGAATGGTGTGGTAGGACTGGTCCTGTAGGCTCGTTTCCTGCTCGCCGACGTGCATCGATTCTTCCATAGCGCCTCGCAACTGTTCTATCAAACTCATATGTCAGTTGTTAATTATGCCGCGAATCAGCTCTCCGCGGTGGGTAATTCGGCTGTCGCCCGAGAACTATTGCGGCATCTTAGTCTGTGTTTGCGCAAGGCTGTGCTCAATGTTGCCGTATCATAAGCCGTCGCAAACGTGAAATAGAAAGAAGGAATCCCATATGCAACTGGCAAATATCGTACACGAGCGCTGGAAAGGCGTCTTGTTCTGCCTGATCATCGCCATTCCCGCGACGTTGCTCGGCAAACAGGTTGAGGTGGTCGGCGGTCCGGTATTTGCCATCCTCTTTGGCATGGTCCTGGCGCTCGTCTTTCCCAAGAATCGTCGCGAACAGCTCGCCGCCGGCGTCACCTATACGTCCAAAAAAGTCTTGCAGTACGCGGTTATCCTGCTTGGCTTTGGCATGAACCTCTCCCAGATTCTGTCCAAGGGCGCCCAGTCGCTGCCGATTATCGTGGCGACAATCTCGACCTCGCTTGTCATCGCCTTTGTGCTCTGCCGCGTTATGAACGTGCCGGGTAAGATCGCGACGCTTGTGGGTGTGGGTTCGTCGATTTGCGGCGGTTCTGCTATCGCCGCGACCGCACCCGTCATCGATGCCGACGATCGCGAGATTGCCCAGGCCATTTCGGTCATCTTCCTGTTTAACGTTATCGCGGCGCTCGTGTTTCCGACGCTCGGCGGCATGCTCGGGCTGACCAACGAGGGCTTTGGCCTGTTTGCCGGCACCGCCATCAACGACACCTCGTCGGTAACGGCTGCGGCGAGCGCTTGGGACAGCATGCATCCCGGCGCCAATGTGCTCGAGAGCGCCGCGGTGGTTAAGCTCACCAGGACGCTGGCCATCATTCCCATCACGCTGGCGCTTGCTTGCTGGCAGATGCGTCTGGCGCGCAAGGCCGGCGGCGACGCTAAGAGCACGTTCTCCCTCAAACGCGCGTTTCCCATGTTTGTGCTGTTCTTTGTGCTGGCGAGCGTAATCACCACGGTGCTTCAGCTTCCCGTGTCCATTACGGCACCTATCAAGGAGCTATCGAAGTTCTTTATCGTGATGGCCATGGCGGCTATTGGCTTTAATACCGATATCGTCGAGCTGGTCAAAAAGGGCGGCAAGCCCATCGCGTTGGGCTTTTGCTGCTGGATTGGCATTGCGTGCATGAGTTTGGGGGTGCAGCACGTGCTGGGAATCTGGTAGAGAAGTAGCTTATTCGCGTGCTGGTTGCTGGTGAGCGCATGCCTGCGGTGGAGCGATAGGAGCTCTTGCGGGTATGGCTTGTCCGCAGGTTTATAAGTCCCGAAGAGCTCTTATCGCCCCGCCAGGATGGCGATGCGGGGCAACACCTATACTCGCAGGACGGCGCTTTCTGCCCTATAGTGTTTGGTGAGCAATATCGTTCAATTTTGAAACACTCGGTCGTGCGACCGTCGGCGGTTGCACGTCGC
>UQPL01000160.1:0-3975 GCA_900542895.1 uncultured Collinsella sp.
AACTGCTTGGTGAAGACCTCCTCCACCTGCTCGGGCTCGCCCTTGCGCAGCAGGCCGTGGTTGATGAACACGCAGGTCATCTGCTTGCCCACGGCACGAGCGCCCAGCGCAGCCACGACGGAGGAGTCGACGCCACCGGACAGGGCCAGAATCACGCGGTCGTCGCCGACCTTCTCGCGGAACTCGGCCGTCATGGTATCGACCAGGTTGTCCATGCTCCAGTTGGGCTCCAGGCCGCAGATCTCAAACAGGAAGTTGCTCAGCAGCTGCTGACCGTACTCGGAGTGCTTGACCTCGGGGTGGAACTGCGTGGTGAAGATCTTGCGCTCAACGCACTCCATGGCGGCAACCGGGCACACGTCGGTGCTGGCGGTAACGGTAAAGCCCTCGGGCACCTCGGAAACGGCATCGCGGTGGCTCATCCACACGGTCTGCTCCATGGGCGTGGAGTTAAAGAGCTTGGCGCCGGCCGTGCGCGTGATGGTGGCGCGGCCGTACTCGCCCACCTCGGAGTGGCCGACCTTGCCGCCGAGCGTCACGGCCGTGATCTGATGGCCGTAGCAAAAGCCCAGGACGGGAAGGCCCAGGTCAAAGATGGCAGGATCGATGGACGGAGCGTCCTCGGCATACACAGAAGCCGGGCCGCCGGAAAGGATGAGCGCAGAGGCGTTCATCTCGCGAATCTCGTCGGCCGAGATGTCGCAGGGGACAATCTCGGAATACACGTTGAGGTCGCGGACGCGACGGGCAATGAGCTGACCGTACTGCGCACCAAAGTCGAGTACGAGGACCTTTGCGGAAGCCTTTTGATCCATGGTTCCCCCTCTTGTTGGCGGGGAGCCGGTGCCCACCCGCGTGAATGAACGAAAATAACGTCCATAGTGTACACGTTATATGGGGTTTCTCGTCCCTCGCAGCCATCAGCGCACGGCAAACGCACGACCTGGGCCCCTATTTGACGGCAATTGAAGTGTTACCAGACGTTACAGATGATGTAATACGTTTGAACATTTGACGCCCTGTGCCACAATACTGCCGAACGACCCCGCCTCTGCGGCGGCAAATACGATAGGAATACCAGTATGAAGCGCATCCTTCTCATCGCCACGGGCGGCACCATCGCATCGACCGAGGACGGCAACGGCCTCTCCCCCGCCCTGACCGGTGAGGAGCTCGCCCAGAGCGTCCCCGAGATCTCGGGCCTCTGCGAGCTCGACGTGGTGCAGCCCATGAACATCGACAGCACCAATATGCGCCCCAGTGACTGGATGCGTATCCGCGACGTCATCGTCGAGGGTTATGCCGACCACGACGGCTTCGTGATTCTGCACGGCACCGACACCATGAGCTACACCGCGGCGGCGCTTTCCTATCTGATTCAGGACAGCCCCAAGCCCATCGTGCTCACCGGCTCGCAAAAGCCCATGGGTAACCCCTTTACCGATGCCAAGCTCAATCTGTACCAGAGCCTGCTCTATGCGCTCGACGAGCATTCGCACGACGTCTCGATCGTGTTTGGCGGCGTCGCCATTGCCGGCACGCGCGCCCGCAAGCAGCGCACCATGAGCTTTAACGCGTTCATTAGCGTCAACTATCCGCCCATTGCCTACATCCGCAACGACCGCATCGTGCGCAACGGGCTCCACGGCACTCATCAGGGCGAAAACCCGGTGCGTTTCTACGACAGCATCGACCCGCGCGTATTTGTACTCAAACTTACGCCCGGCGTAAACCCGGGCATCCTCGACGCCCTTGCCGATAGCTACGACGCCGTGATCCTGGAAACCTTTGGCATTGGCGGTATCCCCGAGTTTGGCGAGTCGGGCGAGTCATTCCAGGAGGCGATTTTCCGCTGGGTCGATTCGGGCCGCACCGTCGTTATGACCACGCAGGTCCCCGAGGAGGGCCTTGACCTGGGTGTTTATGAGGTCGGTCGTGCCTACGCCGATCATCCGGGTATTTTGCGCGGCGATGACATGACCACCGAGACGCTCGTAGCCAAGACCATGTGGGCACTCGGCCAGTCACGTGATGCGGCCGAGATTCAGCGCCTGTTCTACAGCCAAGTCAACCACGACCGCATCCCGATGGCGTAATTCAGTTGTCGACGGGTATCCCCTATTCGATACCCTCGAGAAGTTCTGACACCGTCATGCCGAGTGCGGGCGCGATCTTAAATAGAACCTTGAGCGTGAAATTTGCCGTCCCATCTTCGATTCGGTCGAGGTAGGGTCGGCTGATTCCTGTCGCCACACAAAAATCAACCTTGGAGATACCAAGGTCCCTGCGTGTCTCTTCGACCCGCCTGCCAAGAATCTGTTTCGCACGTTCGTCCATGCAGCCGAGTTTGAAATGGAGCCGAACATAAACGTAAACTATAGTTTACGTTTTGCCGAATACACAGGAGTTTTCTATGTCGGGTTCTTCGGTCCGCATGTACCGAGCCACGCTTCGCACAAACAGCGCACCGCCCAAGCTCGTCGTCGTTGAAGCAGAATGCCTTTCGCCCGATGAGCGCACAGCATTTGCATTGCTATCAAGTCGCGTCTTCGCCGTTCTGGTCCCTTGCCCGGCGCAAGGTGAACTTGCCATTCAATGCCAAGCGCACAGCTGCTCGCTCAATCAGGTTGCCGTAATCGCAACCAGCCAACACGGCCTGCCGCTCCTTTTAGAAGCCGGCATAGCACTCGCCCTTCGCGGCGCCGGATACGAAAACGAGGCCGCCGCCGATGTAGTCTTTCAACCACGATCGAGCGGCGGCCTCGCAGCAGCCATTGAATATGCGTGCAGGCTCGTTGCCTAAAAGGACAAGCTAGAAACCAAAGCCAAAGCCCGTTCCGGTAATCGCCGAGTACATAAAGTAAACGTTGATCACGTTGAGGAACACACCCGTGATGCAACCGTTGCGCAGGTAGCGCTCGCACACGATGCGCGCCATGGCGGCAGAGTCCTCATTGTTCTTGGCCTGGCGTCCCGCCGTAAAGTACGTTGCCACGCTCAGCAGCAAATTGAGCACCGGAAGCGCCAGCAGCTCGTAGCTCTTGCCCCAGCGCGTTACCTCGCCGGCGGCATTAAACTTCGTTGCCACCTCGGGGCCAATGTTGGGAATCACAAACGCCGCTATCACCAACGGAAGCACCGCAAGCACTAGCAGCGCGATACCCATGTAGCCGGCTTTTTTGCCATATTTGAACATGCGCGTCGTCCTTACACGTTAAAGCGGAAGTGCACGACGTCGCCATCGGCCATGACATAGTCCTTGCCCTCAATACGCAGCTTGCCGGCAGCCTTGGCGCCCTGCTCGCCGCCGAGCTCGATGTAGTCGTCATAGCCAATGACCTCGGCCTTAATAAAGCCGCGCTCAAAGTCGGTATGGATGACACCGGCGGCCTGCGGGGCGGTCGCGCCCTGACGAACCGTCCAGGCCTTGACCTCCATCTCGCCGGCCGTAAAGAACGACTGCAGGCCGAGCAGCTTGTAGGCAGCCTGCGCGAGCACGTCCAGGCCGGGCTGCTCCAGGCCAAGGCTCTCCAGGTAGTCGGCCGCATCCTCGGGATCGAGCTCGGAAAGCTCGGCCTCGATCTTGGCGCAGATGGGCAGTGGCTTGACACCATCGATGGGCGCCAGATCGTCGTTGAGCATATCCTCGTCCACGTTGGCCACATACAGGATGGGCTTCATAGTGAGCAGGAACAGGCCCTTGGCGGCGGCACGCTCCTCGTCGGTCATCTCCATGGATGCGGCGCGCTTGCCCTCGTTGAGCCAGGCAAGCAGGCGCTTGGCCACCTCGAACTTGGGCATGAGCTCCTTGTCGCGCTTGGCCTCCTTCTCGAGCTTGGGCAGCTGCTTCTCGAGCGTGCCCATGTCGGCCAGGATGAGCTCGGTCATGATGGTATCGGCGTCACCGGCGGGGTCAACGAACTCGCCCGTGCGGCCCACCTCACGCATGACGTTGGGGTCCTTAAAGTAGCGCAC
>UQPL01000161.1:0-3962 GCA_900542895.1 uncultured Collinsella sp.
GAACAGACCCGTGCCGCCCAGGAACAGGAACCACAGCGTCATGATGGGGCCAAAGGCGTGACCGATCTTGGCCGTACCGATGCGCTGAACCAAGAAGAGCACGATGATGATGGCGAGCGTAATGGCGACGACGCGGCCCTGGTCATCGCCCAGCACGGCATGAACCGCCGGGATAGTGCGCAGGCCCTCGATGGCCGTGGTAACGGTAACGGCCGGCGTCAGGATGCCGTCGGCGAGCAACGCGGCGCCACCCAGCATGGCGGGGATGATAAGCCACTTGCCGCAACGCTTGACCAGGCTGTACAGGGCAAAGATGCCGCCCTCGCCATGGTTATCGGCGCGCAGCGAGATGAGCACATACTTGATGGTGGTCAGCAGCGTGACCGTCCACACGACAAGGGAGAGCGCGCCGAGCACGAACTCCTCCGTGACGCTTCCGATGCCGCCGTTGCCGGCAACGAGCGCCTTGGTTACATACATAGGGCTGGTGCCGATATCGCCGTACACCACGCCCAGCGTGACGAGCATCGCCGAGATGCTCACAGGAATCGCAGCGTGCGAGGCTGCCTCCTTGGCCTTTTGTTCCATAAGCCGGTTTCCTCCCAACTTTAATGTTCGAAGGGATTATAGGTAATCGGCCCATGTTTTAATGCACTGTTTTCCCAGCTAGATAAAGATTTATACAGTCTTTAGGCCACCGCGGCGATATGAAGTGTGACAAAGGGACTATCCCCTTGTCACATTCGTCATTTTCCGAGCCAGTTTTTGAACCACCACTCCATGGAGCGGCTCATCTCGGCCATAAAGGGGCTCGTGTGCTTGCGGGTGTAGATATCCACGACGCGCTCCCCCACCTCGCGGGCGTGCGGGCGAAACATCGCATCCATCTCGGCCACCTGCGCATCCATAGTCGCGGCATCCGCACGGCAGTAGCGCTCCTCGTGCACCAGGTTCACCACGGGGTGCGCGATTGCCGGGCGCTCCTTACGGGGCGTGCCGATGATGAGCATCGACAGCGGCATGGTATAGGGCGGCAGATCGAGCAGCGCGGCAACTTCCTCGGCGTTCTCGACGATGTCGCCGATATAGCAGCTCCCCAGCCCCAGGGCCTCGGCGGCAACCACGGCGTTTTGCGCGGCGATCACGGCATCCTGAGCCGCGATGGCAAAGTCGCCCAGACCCGGCGCGCGGCGGGGCGCCTTGCCCGTACGCTCTACAAACTCGGGCTCAAAGCAGCCCACGTGCTCAAACAGATCGATCCACTTGGCATAGTCGACCACAAATATAAGTACCCAGGGCGCCTTGGCGATCATGGGCTGGTGGTCGCACAGGTCGGCCAGGCGGTCGAGCGTTGCCTGCTCGCGGATGCTCACGATGGAATACATCATCATGGCGCCCGCCGACGGCGCGCGGCTCGCCGCATGCAAGATCGCCGCCCGCTGCTCGTCGGTCACCGCCACGGGACGGTCGTCGTCATCACGCGCGAAGGCACGCGTGGACGAGCGGTGTTCCAAGATGTCCAGCGCCGCGTTGCCCGTAGTCTCGACCGGATAGCCGCCCGCGTCCACGCCCACAGCTCCGCCGCAGTACTCGGTGCCCGTCATACAAACCTGCTCGCCCATAGCTCTATCCTCGCTAATTCTTTAAGAAGCCTTTACGTTTCCGTGTAATTCCCGTCCATTATCGCGCAGGCCGCCACTACATTGCGCCACACCGCCGCACGTGCGCGTTAATATGGCTGGTTGTTGTGCGCAGCCACCAATTGCAGCGCATATCTTGGTAACAATCGGGTAAACCCCCGCTTTCGTACGTTTTAGTTTGTGAGGAGTCTCAGCATGTTCGCTGCCGCCATCTCGCTCGTCGGTCTTGCGGCGACCGTCTACCTTGTCTTGCGCGAGGCCAAGGCCATTCGCGCTCAGTCGGGCACCGTTGCCAAAAGCGCTCTTGGGTGGAGCGTCGTCTTCGGCCTGTTCCAGGTCTTTTTGACTATTTGGGGCGCCATTGGCCTCGTCGCCCAAAACGAGCCGCTCGCCTTTGTGATGCTCATCCTGACCAACGCCATCCTCACCGGATGCGCCTGGGCCAGCATCGCCCGCGATCGCATCGCCCCGCGCGTCTTTGCGTTCGCCAAGCCCGACGCCCCCGCCCCCACCGGCAAGCTCGCCCGCCTGCGCGGCGCCTTTGTGGGCAAACCGCTCGTCGCCGCCGTCCTGTGCCTGCTGCTCGCCGGCGTCTTTGCGCTGCTGGGCATGGAGGTCTCGTCCAACCACGACTTTACCTGGGTCTACCCCCTGTGCATCCTGCTCGAGTGGGCCATCATCACCGTGCTCATGATCGGCTTGTTCTTCCTGTTCCAGCGCCACGGCGCAGCTCCCGCGGTCCTGGCCTTTGCCCTCTTTGTCCTGGGCATTGCCGAGTTCTTCGTCATCACGTTTAAATCCATGCCCATCCAGCCGGGCGACCTTTCGGCCATCTCCACCGCCGCCGCGGTCGCCGGCACCGGCTACACCTTCTCGATCTCGCTGTTCTGTGTGCTGTCCATGGGCTTTACCGCCATCGCCATGCTGCTGTGCGAGTACGCCGGCCTGGTGGCACCGCACCGTCAGAAGGGTGCCGCCAACGCCAAGCGCATGCTGCTCACCAACCTGCTCGTGGCAGTGCTGTGCCTGGGCGGCGTAACCGCGCATGTCACGCTCATCGACTACTACAACACTCTCGGCATCACCGTCTACACCTGGCGCCCGCTCGAGAGCTACTGGCGCGAGGGCTACCTGCCCGCCTTTATTAGTGCGGCGCAGTCCATCAAGCCGCCCAAACCCGCCGACTACTCCGTCGACGATGCCAAGGCCACGCTCAAAAAGTACGCCAAGGCCTACGACAAGTCCGACGCGGCCAAGAGCGACGAGCGCGCCGCCGCAAAGGAGCAGTTCGACAGCGAGAAGCCCACGGTCATCGCCATCATGAACGAGACCTTCTCAGACCTTTCGATCTACCAGAACATGCGCGCCGGCTACGAGGGCCCGCAGTACTTTAAGAACCTGTCCAACTGCCTCAGCCGCGGCAAGCTCTATGTGAGCGCCTACGGCGGCGGTACCGCCAATACCGAGTTTGAGTTTATGACCGGCAACTCCATGGCCAACCTGGGCTCGGGCGTGTACCCCTACACCATCTACAACATGGAGACGACCGGGAACCTGGCAGAACAGTTCAAATCGCTCGGCTATTCCACCACGGCCATGCACCCCAACCACGCGACCAACTGGAACCGCGAGAACGTCTACAAGGACTTTGGCTTTGACCAGTTCCTGTCTATCAATGACTTCCAGGGAGCCGACACCCTGCGCGGCATGGTGACCGACCAGGCTACCTACGACAAGATTCTTGAGCTGCTCGACCAGAACGCCGATCCGCAGTTTATCTTCGACGTGACCATGCAGAACCACTCGGGCTACGATACGGGCCTGCTGCCGGTCGACAAGCAGATGCACCTGAATATCGACACGACCGATTTGGACGCCAAGACCGTCGAGGACGGCACGCTCTCCGATGTCGACGAGTATGTCTCGTGCATCGAGCAGTCCGACCAGGCGCTGCGCTACTTCCTCAACGCCCTGAGCAAGCTCGACCGTAAGGTGGTCGTGGTGTTCTGGGGCGACCACCAGCCGTTCTTCCCGTCCAAGTTCAATGACAAGTGGTTTACCGGCGAAGACGATGCTACGCATCAGGAGCGCCTGTGGCAGACCGACTACATCATCTGGGCCAACTACGACGTTGCCGGCTGCGACCAGACGAGCGAGACCGACGACCTGTCCACCAACTACCTGTCCACCCAGCTGATGCAGCTGATCGGCGCCCCGCTGACCGACTACCAGAAAGCGCACATGACGCTGCGTAAGTCGCTGCCCGCCATCAACTCGGTGGGCTACGAGGACGCCAGCCTGCGCTGGGCGCTCTCCTCCAAC
>UQPL01000162.1:0-3954 GCA_900542895.1 uncultured Collinsella sp.
CAAAGAAGGCCACTTAATGTGGCCTTCGTCTTGCGCAGGACTGTTCGAAATTTTGAGGAAGCACCCGCCCTGCCGGGGCTCCCGGGTTCCCGCTTACGAGAGCGACGTTCTCAGCAACTCGTTGAAGAGCTTCGGGTTGCCCTTGCCGCGGCTCGCCTTCATGCACTGGCCCACCAAAAAGCCGATGACCTTCTGGTTGCCGTCACGATACTGCTGCGCCTGATCGGCACAGTTAGCCAGCACCTCGTCCACGATCGGCTGCAGCGCGCCGGCATCGCTCACCTGACGCATACCGCGCTCGTCGACGATCTTGTTGGGGTCGTCGCCGGTCTGGGCCATGGCCTCAAAGACCTCGTGCGCTTGGTTGGAGCTGATGGCATCGGTCGCCAGCAACTTGGCCAGCGCCGCCACCTGGGCCGGCGCAATGCCGGACTCGGTGAGCGAGACACCCACACCCTTAAGATAGGCGATCATCTCGTTCACCAGCAAGTTTGCGACCGTCTGGGCCTCCTTGCCAGCCATATCGGCAGCGGCGGCCTCAAAGAACTCGGCAAACTCCGGGTCGCCGGCGATCTGCTCGGCATCGGCCGCCTTAATGCCAAAATCGGCCTCAAAACGGGCGCGCTTGGCATCGGGCAGCTCGGGAATCTCGCCACGGCAGCGGTCGATGAACTCGTCGTCCAGATCGAACGGCGCCAGGTCGGGGTCGGGGAACAGGCGATAGTCGTCGGCCGTCTCCTTCACGCGCATGACCACGGTGCGCTTGCGGCTGGGCTCCCAATGGCGGGTCTCCTGATAGATGATGCCGCCCTCCTCGAGCACCTCGGCCTGACGGCAAATCTCGTAGGCAAGGCCGTCGTGCAGGCTCTTAAACGAGTTGAGGTTCTTGAGCTCGGTCTTGGTGCCCAGCTTGGTCTCGCCGCGGCGGCGCAGCGACACGTTGCCGTCGCAGCGCATGGAGCCCTTCTCCATGGAGCAGTCAGAAATGCCCAGCGTCACAAAAATGCGACGGAGCTTCTCCATAAACAGGCGAGCCTCCTCGGGCGTGCGCAGGTCGGGCTCGGTGACGAGCTCGATCAGCGGCGTGCCGCAGCGGTTGTAGTCGACGAGCGACTCGGCAGCAGCGGTAATGCGGCCCTCGGCACCGCCCACGTGCACCATCTTGGCGGCATCCTCCTCCATGTGGATGCGCAGGATGCGAATGGTCACCGTGTAGGAACCATCCTCGCGGCGCTCAGGCATCTGCAGGTTGGAGGCGTCGTAGCTGGCCAGGTGACCGGCGCGCTGGTTGCCTTCGCGCATGGTCGACGTCATGGACGTGGACAGGCCCTCGGCGTTGGCCGAAGCGCTCGCCAGGCTCTGGGCCTCGGCCTCACCAAACGCGCAGTCGGGGCGCTCGGCCGCACCGCGACCGGTCACGTCCAGGTCCAGGTGGCCGTACATGGCAAAGGCGACCGGACCCTGCGTGGTCTGGAAGTTCTTGGCCATATCGGGATAGAAGTAGTGCTTGCGGTAGAACATCGAGTGGCGCTGAATCTCGCAGTTGGTGGCGAGGCCGGCCTTGACGATGCTCTCGATGGCGCGCTTGTTGGGCACCGGCAGGGCGCCGGGCAGGCCCAGGCACACCGGGCACACGTTGGCGTTGGGCTCGTCATCGTGGCTGAGCTTGCAGTTGCAGAACATCTTGGTATCGAGTGCGGTGAGCTCGGTATGGATCTCCAGGCCGATCACGGCCTCCCAATCCTGCAGGACCTCGGAAAGCTCCTTCATTACAGCTCGCCTCCCTTCCCGGCAAAATCGGGCGTGACGGAAAGCGCGGGCGCACCCGTGGCGGCATCGGCAAAGCCGCGCTCCAGGGCGCGGGCAAACGTGAGCAGCTGACGATCCTTAAAGGCCGGACCCACCAGCTGGGCAGAAACGGGCAGCTGAGTATCCTCACCCAGGCCCAGCGGCACCGAGATGCCACCGTTGCCGCAAATGTTGAGCGAGATGGTGTACAGGTCGGAGAGGTACATCTGCGTGGGGTCGCTGATCTCGCCAAACTTAAAGGCCGTGCGCGGCGAGGCGGGCATGAGGATGGTGTCCACCTTGGCATACGCGGCGTCGTAGTCCTGCGTGATGAGCGTGCGGGCCTTCTGCGCGGCGTAGTAGTACTTGTCGTACACGCCCGAGCTCAGCAGGTAGGCGCCGAGCATCTGACGGCGCTTGGCCTCGGCGCCAAAGCCGTGGGCGCGCGACAGCGAACTCTGGTCGGACAGGTTGGCGCAGCCCTCCTCCTGATAGCCGTAGCGAATGCCGTCGAAGCGGGCCAGATTGGAGAACGCCTCGGCCGGGCCGATGACGTAGTAGGCGGCGATGGCGGCGTCCAGGTGCGGCAGGTCGACCTCGACCAGCTCGGCACCCTGGTTCTGCAGCTCCTGGGCGGCGCGCTGAACAGCGGCCTTGACCTCGGGCGTCAGGCCCTCGGCCTCCATAAACGCGGGGATGATACCCACGCGCTTGCCCTCGATGCTGTCGTTGAGATGCTCGGTAAAGTCGACGGCGCAATCCTGGCTGGTGCAGTCGTACGGATCGTGGCCCGCGCCGGTAAGCGCGTTCATGGCCAGCGCGACATCCTCGACCGTGCGGCCAAAGGGGCCCACCTGGTCGAGCGACGAGCCAAAGGCAACCACGCCGTAACGGCTCACGGCGCCATACGTGGGCTTAAAGCCCACCACGCCGCACAGCGACGCCGGCTGGCGAATGGAACCGCCGGTATCCGAGCCCAGCGAGAGCGCGACTTCGCCTGCGGCGACGGCTGCAGCGGAGCCACCCGAGGAGCCGCCGGGCACGCGCTCGGTATCCCAGGGGTTGTTAGTGCGGTGGAACGCCGAGCTCTCGGTGGAGCTGCCAAAGGCAAACTCGTCCATGTTGGCCTTGCCCATGGGCAGGCAGCCGGCATCGAGCATGCGCTGGACGCAGGTGGCGGTGTAGACGCTCTGGTAGTCCTCGAGCATGCGGGAAGCGCAGGTGGTGTGCGTGCCCACGAGGTTCATGTTGTCCTTGATGGCCAGCGGCACGCCCGCGAGCGGGGGCAGCGACTTGCCGGCGGCACGGTCGGCATCCACGCGCGCAGCGGCCTCGAGCGCAAGCTCGGGCGCCACCTGCAGGAATGCCTGGACCCCGCCCTCGCGCGCCTCGATGGCGGCAAGGGAGGCCTGGGCCACCTCGGTAGCGGTAAAGTCGCCGGCGGCAACACCCGCGGCAATCTGGGCGGCGGTAAGGGAATCGAAGCTTAGCGCCATTACTCGCTCTCCCCCTCTCCCAAAATGGACGGCACGCGGAAGTAGCGGTCGCGCGCGCTGCCGGCGTTTTCGAGCGCAACATCGAGCGGCAGGTCACGCTCGGGTTCGCGCAGGTCGTCGCCCATCACGTTGGACAGGCTTCCGATGGGATGGAACGTGGGCTCCACGTCGGGCAAGTCATATTGCAAGACGGGCTCGAGCATCTGGACGGCGTCGTTCATGTAGGACGTCATCTGGGCGAGCTCGTCATCGGTCAGTGCGATCTTTGCGTACTCGGCAATGCCGCGCACGTCTTTCTCGCTGAGTGCCATAGGCGCTCCCTTCCGCATAACAGATAAACCGCTCTAGTATACAAGGCAACGCCGCTTGGAGCAGGCGCTTTACCCAAATGCAGCGAAAACGTAACGAGGACGGCGGGCTGGCGGTTCTGCAGCGCAACCGCACCGTCCATGGCGAAAACCGTCCCGCCCACAGCAAAAACCATCACAACATTCGACGTTTTTCGCCAAAATCGAGATTTTCATCGAATGTTGTGATGGTTTGGAAGTCCCGACCACCACAGAGGTGCCTGCCCCCATTGTGGTGGTTCTGAACGATGTCTTATGCTGAGGCCTCGGCCTTGCGGCGCTTGCGGACCGCGTGGATCACGATGTCCAGCAGCAACAGCACA
>UQPL01000163.1:0-3926 GCA_900542895.1 uncultured Collinsella sp.
GCGGCATGCCGCCTCGCCGCGCTAGTTGCGGCGTCCGCCTCCGTTGGCACCCTGACGCCCCTGAGCTGCACGGTTGCGCCCGGCAGTGTTCTGCGCGCGCGACATGCCGCTGTGCCCCTTGCTGCCCTTAGGCCCCTTGCCAGCGGCGCCACCGTGGGCCTTGCCGCCCTTCTTGGCTGCGCCATGCCCACCGCCAGCAGACGTCTCGCCCGGGCGCGGCGGCACGGGACGGATCAGGCAATGCTTGGTGTAGCCGATCAGGTCGCGACGGCCAGCCTTTTCCAGCGCCTCGCGTACCAGCTTGTAGTTCTCGGGCTTGCGATACTGGATGAGCGCGCGCTGCATGGCCTTCTCGTGCGGGTCGCGCGCCACATAGATCGGTTTCATGGTGCGCGGGTCCACGCCGGTGTAGTACATGCACGTCGACATGGTGGACGGTGTGGGGTAGAAGTCCTGCACCTGCTCGGGCATGTAACCCATGTCGCGCACGGCTTCGGCAAGGTCCACGGCTTCCTTCATCGTTGAGCCGGGGTGGCTCGAGATCAGATACGGCACCACGTACTGCTTGAGTCCGTATTCGCGATTCAAGCGTTCAAATTTACGGCAGAATGCGTCGTAGACAGCTCGGCTCGGCTTGCCCATCACGGACAGTACCGCGTCGCTCACGTGCTCGGGCGCTACGCGCAGCTGGCCCGAGACATGGTGTTCCAGCAGCTCGCGCAAAAACTCGTCCGAGGCATCGGCCATGGTGTAGTCAAAGCGGATGCCGCTGCGGACGAAGACCTTCTTGACGCCCGGCAGCTGGCGCAGGTCGCGCAGCAGCTGCGTGTAGCCGGTCTCGTCGACCACCATGTTCTTGCACACGCTCGGCCACAGGCAGCGCTTGTTCTTGCACACGCCGTGCTTGAGCTGCTTGTCGCAGGCGGGGCGGCTAAAGTTGGCCGTCGGTCCGCCCACGTCGTTGATATAGCCCTTAAACTCGGGATCGCGCGTGAGCAGCTCGGCCTCGCGCATGATCGAGTCGTGGCTGCGCATCTGCAACACGCGGCCCTGGTGGAAGGTGAGGGCGCAAAACGAGCACTCACCAAAACAGCCGCGGTTGGAGCTTATGGAAAACTTGATCTCAGCAAAGGCCGGCACGCCGCCCGCCGCGTCGTAATCGGGATGCCAGTCGCGTGCGTAGGGGAGTTCGGCCACCTCGTCCATCTCATCGGTAGTGAGCGTCGCCGACGGCGGGTTTTGCACCACATAGACGCTGTTGGGGTAGGGCTCTACCAGGCGATGCCCGGTGATGGGGTCCATATTCTGTTGCTGCACGTTAAAGCTGCGCGCGTAGTTGAGCTTGTCGGCGGTAAGGTCGTCCCAGCTGGGCAGCAGATCGTAGTCGTAGACCTCGTCGAGCGAGCCTGTGCGGTAGACGGTGCCGTTGATATAGGTGATCTGATCGACGGGCAGTCCCGCGTCGAGCGCGTCGGCGATCTCGACGATCGCGTGCTCGCCCATGCCGTAGATGAGGATGTCGGCGCCCGAGTCGAGCAGTACCGAGCGCTTGAGCTTGTCCTGCCAGTAGTCGTAGTGGGCCAGGCGGCGCAGGCTCGCCTCGATGCCGCCGATGATGATGGGGGCGTCCTTGAACGTCTGGCGGATGAGGTTGCCGTAGACCGTGACAGCTCGGTTGGGACGGTGCCCCTCCTCGCCACCGGGAGTGTAGGCGTCGGTGTGGCGGCGGTGCTTGGTCACCGAATAGTGGTTGACCATGGAGTCCATGTTGCCGGCACTGACGAGAAAGCCCAGGCGCGGCTCGCCGAGCACGGTGATGCTGGCGGGGTCGGTCCAATCGGGCTGGCAGATGATGCCCACCTTGTAGCCGTGTGCGTCGAGTACGCGGCTGACGATGGCCATACCAAAGCTGGGATGGTCCACGTAGGCGTCGCCGCAGATGTAGACAAAGTCGCACTGGTCCCAGCCGCGCGCATCCATGTCGGCGCGGCTGACGGGGAGGAACTTATCGCGGCCCGGTCGCCAGGGGCGGGCGGGCGTCGCTTGGGAATGCTTGGTGCGGGCGACCGTGGCCTGCGCCTTACCGCCACGCTTTTGCTGCTGGCCCTGTTTGCCCTGTTGACTGCGCTGGTTGTTCTGAGCGTGCTGAGGCTTTTTTGCCACGATCCCTCCCGGTGTCTGTATGCTGCACGTAATTGTAACCAGTCTTTTTGGGACGGCGCTAAAAAGACTGGTGGAGTACACGAGGCGTCGGGTGTCGGCGCCGCGCCCGCTGTTTGTTTCCAGACTGTGTATCTGCGCGTTGGAGAACCCGTCTCGCGCGCACGCCATGTTGTCAATGGGTTACAGTATGAACGGCGGCTATGTTTCCGCCAACGCACGAGAGAGTCGTCAACAAGGAGGATGCACGACGATGCAGCGTGCCAAACAGATATCGGAGTCCATCGAGCTGGGCATTATCTTGGCGCTCGCCGGTGGCTTTATGGACGTCTATTCGTACATTGGGCGCGATCATGTTTTCGCCAACGCGCAGACAGGCAACATCCTGCTCGTGGGCGTGAGCATCTCGGAGGGCAACTGGGCACTTGCGGGACGCTATTTCTTCCCCGTGGTGTCGTTTGCCGTGGGCATTATGCTTGCCGATCTGGTACACGAGCGGTTTGGCAGCGTGATTCACTGGCGCCAAGTGACGGTGTTCTTTGAAGCCGTTATCTTGCTGGGCGTGAGCTTTATCCCCGGCGGCAATTTCAACCTGCTCGCCAACTGCCTCACCTCGTTTGCCTGCGGTATGCAAGTTGAGAGCTTCCGCAAGATCCACGGTCACGGCATCGCTACGACCATGTGCATCGGCAACTTGCGCAACGCGCTGCAAAACGTGGACGATTACATCATCACCCACAGGCGCGGCTTTTTGGAAAACGGCCTACTGTACTTTGGCGTGATCTTTACCTTTGTGTTTGGCGCCGTGTTGGGCAACTGGTGTATTGAGCGCATGGGCCTGCACGCCATCGTCGTGGCGAGCTTGCTGCTGTTTGTCGCGTTTGCCATCATGTTCATCGACCGCGAGCGCGATTTGCGCTTACGCTGGAAGGTTGCGGCCGAGGCTTGGAAAGAGGGCTGCCGAAAGTAACCGAATGCGGCAAAGGGGCTGTCCCTTTGCCGCAATATTTTTCATCATCTGTTGAAACGCTTTAACACTTTTGATGTTCTCACGCGTTTTTTGTTTCAAAAGCGTTAGGATGGGACTCATAGCGTGGGGCGTAATGGATGCCCCGCACACGATGGGAGGCTATCAATGGCTAATCGTTTCGTTCTCAATACCATCTCTTATCATGGTTCCGGCGCCATCAAGGAGATCCCCGGCGAGCTCCAGCGTCGCGGCTACAAGAAGATCTTCGTCTGCTCCGACCCCGATTTGGTTAAGTTTGGCGTTACCGCTAAGGTGACCGACGAGCTCGACGCCGCCGGCATCGCTTGGAGCCTCTACTCCGAGATTAAGCCCAACCCCACTATCCAGAACGTCAAGGACGGCGTCGAGGCCTTCAAGGCCGCCGAGGCTGACGCTATCGTGACCATCGGTGGTGGCTCCTCCATGGACACCGCCAAGGCCATCGGCATCATCATCAACAACCCCGAGTTCGCCGATGTGCGCTCTCTGGAAGGCGTCGCTCCCACCAAGAAGCACGCCGTCTTTACCATCGCTGTCCCCACCACCGCCGGTACTGCCGCTGAAGTCACCATCAACTACGTCATCACCGACGTGGAGAAGAAGCGCAAGTTCGTCTGCGTCGATACCAACGACATCCCCGAGATCGCTGTGGTCGACCCCGATATGATGGCCTCCATGCCCAAGGGTCTGACTGCCGCCACCGGTATGGATCTGTCTCTTATACACATCTCCGAGCCCACGAGACATGCGCAGATCT
>UQPL01000164.1:0-3909 GCA_900542895.1 uncultured Collinsella sp.
TCGACACCGCCGAGTTCGCGATCCCCGGCCTTGACGACGAGTTCCGCGTCATCGTGTCTCCGTGGATCCTCTCCTCGCTGATCACCGATCGCCTTGCCGCTTACTACGAGACGGTCACCAAACACAACCTCAACTACCGTCGTTACTATCACCAGTTCGACTACTAATCGGTGACAAATAAGCTACTGATCAAGAAGCACCCTGCCCGGGCGCATGCGTCCGGGCATTTTTATGCCGAAATACGCAAGAAAGGGGAATCGAATGAGGCAGTTTATCGTTGCATCCCATGCTCATTTTGCGTCCGGAATCGTCGAGAGCATTGGGCTGCTCTCCGGCGAGCGCGAAAACGTCCATGCGCTCTCTATGTATGTCGACGGAAACGAGGACCTAACCAAGGAGGCCGCAGCGATTCTGGACGGCTTTGCCGCGGACGATGAGGTCGTCGTTTGCACCGACCTCTTTGGCGGCAGTGTCAACAACGAGTTCACCAAGATCGTCCAGACGCGTCCTAACACGCACCTCGTGACCAATATGAACCTGCCGCTCCTTATTCAGCTGCTGTTCGTGCCCGAATCCACCCCGATCGATGAGGCCATTCGCCAGATCGTCGAGGCGGACGACACCAAGGTCAAGTACGTCAACGACCTGCTGGGGCAGGCCGAACTCGATGAGTTTTAACCACTAGGGAGCACATCATGATTCAGATGATTCGCGTGGACTATCGACTGCTTCACGGCCAAGTTGCCGTTAGCTGGACCTCGGCTCTGGGTGCCGACTGCATCCTGTTGGTGAGCGACACGGTCCTCAATGACAAGCTTCGCCTGCAAGCTCTATCCCTCGCAAAGCCGGAGGGCTGCAAGGTCGTCGTAAAAAACACCGAGGATGCCGTCAAGGCGCTCCAGAGCGGTGTGACTGATAAGTACAAGCTCTTCGTGGTTTGCGAGACGATCCAGCAGGCCGGTGCCGTCGCCAAGGCGATGGGCATCAAGAAGATCAATCTCGGCAACGTTGCCTTTAGCGAGAATGCCCGCCAGGTCTCGACCAGCGTATTCCTCACGCCCGAAAACGAGGCATACGTCAAAGAACTGCTCGGCGAGGGCTATGAACTGTTCATTCAGATGATTCCGGCAGATGCGAAGACTGACGCCGCGAAGGTCATCGGTTAGGGGTTGTCATGGTTATCAAGACAATCCTGATTTTCCTGATCGCCCTTTTGGGCTATTCCGAATGGCTGACGGGCACGAGCTACCTCCAGCGCCCGATCGTGCTCGGACCTCTGGTTGGCCTTGTCATGGGCGATGTGGTGACCGGCACCATTATGGGCGCCACGATGGAGCTTGCCATGGTCGGTGCCATCTCGGTCGGTGCATATAACCCGCCCGATACGATTTCCGGAACCATCCTGGGTGTGTCGCTTGCCATGCAGGCCGGCGCGGACGCTTCGGCGGCCCTGACCCTGGGCATTCCCATCGCAACGATCGTCCTAGCGCTCGATACCGCCCTGGGCCAGCCGGTGATGCTGCTGCTGGTGCACCGTATCGACAAAAACGTCGAGGACGGAGACACCAAGGCCATCACGCGCAACATGCTCATCGCCGGTTACGCGCAGAGCTGGTGCGGCCTGCTGATTATTCCCCTGGCATTCTTCTTTGGCGCCGATGCTGTTGCCAGCCTGCTCAACATCATCCCCGATTTCGTTCAGACCGGCATGGATGTCGCCGCCGCCTTCTTGCCTGCACTCGGCTTTGCGATGCTGGCCCAGATGATCATGAACAAAACGGTGGCTCCGTTCTTCTTTGCTGGCTTCTTCCTCGTCGCCTACTTTGGTATTAGCACGACGGGCGTGGCGATCTTTGCCGCGATCATCGTCGTTGCGATGACGGTTTTGGGTGACAAGAAAAAGGCGGAGCAGCCCGCAGCGGCAACCGAGGATCCTGCGATTGGGAGTGGGTTCGATGAGTTTTAAGTTTGAGTCTTCTTACGACGGGCTGATTTCCCGCGCAGACCTTAAGAAGCTGTTCTGGCGCTCGATTCCCTATGAGCATTCCTGGAACTACGAGCGTATGGGCCATATCGGCTTTATGTGGGCCCTTATGCCGATCCTCCGCAAGCTGTATCCGCAGGATGCGGACTTTAAGGCCGCCCTTAAGCGCCATATGGAGCTCTATAACGTCACGCCGTACATCTCGACGCTCCCCATGTCCATCGCCGCCGCAATGGAAGAGGTCAACGCTACTGACGATAGCTTTGACACGAGCGCGATCTCTAATGTCAAGCTTGCTTTGATGGGGCCGCTGTCCGGCGTGGGCGATGCCTTCTACTGGGGCACGCTGCGAATTTTGGCAACGGGTGTCGGCACGTCGCTGGCGCTGCAGGGCTCTATTCTTGGCCCGATTTTGTTCCTGCTCGTGTTCAACGTTCCTCACTACATCATCCGTTACCTGCTGACGTTTGTGGGATATCGCTTTGGCTCGGACATGATCAGCAAGGTCCAGGAATCGGGCATTATGGACACGATCGTCAAGATGGCCTCCATCATGGGCGCCATGGTGATCGGTGCTATGACCATGGAGATGGTGACCGTGGACATTCCGCTCATGGTCGGTGCGGGCGATGGTGCTCAGACGCTCGCCGAGCTGCTCAACGGAATCTTCCCGGGCTTTGTCACGATGGGGCTGTTTGGAATCGTCTATCTCATGCTCAAGAAGAAGATGAATCCGCTGCTCATCATGCTCGTGATCCTGCTCGTGAGTATCGCTGGTGCGTTCTTTGGAGTGCTTGGTGTCCAGTAGAGTATCCGTCATAATGAGAACAATGTAAGAGGGGGCGTCGCGCACACTGTGCTGCGGCGCCCTTTTGCCGAAAGGTGGACAAGATGGAGTATCCGCAGCTTGCCGTCATGAATATCAGCCATCGTTATTTTGACCTTGAGGAATTCTTTTCTTCGGCAGCAGCCTCGGGCTACACGTGTTGCGAGCTTTGGACCGGGGCGATGCATCTGTATGTCGATTGCCATGGATACGATTCGCTCGAGCAGGTGCGGGAGCTGTCACAGCGGTATGGGGTTCGGATTGTGGGGCTTTGTCCCGAACAGAACAACCCCAAGCCGTGGAATATCGCGGCGCGCGGGAATGAGGCGCGTGCCCGCACGCTCACGTACTTTAAGAACGTTGTGGATATCGCGGCGGAACTTGGAGCCGAGCAGGTCATGGTCTCGAGCGGCTGGGCATTTTTGAACGAGCCGATCGAGGACGCGTGGGGTCGCAGCGCCTCGATGCTGCGTGCGATTGCCGAGTATGCGGGAGAGCGCGGCGTGCGACTGGTACTCGAGGCCCTACAGCCGGTTGAGTCGATGATCGTGAACTCGGCGGCCGACACGAAGCGCATGATCGAGGCAGTTGACCATCCGGCACTTAAGGCGTGTCTGGATTTGGGCGCTATGGCGGTGGCGGGGGATACCATCGACGATTATTTCGATCTGCTTGGCGATGATGTCGCCCACGTGCATTTTGTCGATGTTGCGGCAGATGGCACGACGCATCTTGCCTGGGGTGACGGCGACCGCGATATGCGCGCCGACCTGGATAGGCTGGTGGCGCGCGGCTATCGCGGAGTTGTTTCGGCCGAGACCTATGACGGGCGCTATTTTGCCGACCCCGCAGCTGCCGATGCACAGGTAATGGCAGAGTATCGTCGTGCGATTGGCGCCTAGGTGGGGTTGGGTTGCGGCAACCTATCCTATGTTTCCAAATGAATACGGTGTGAGCGGCTGCGATGGATTTTCCCCGCAAACACTCTAGTATGCTAAAGTACCCAGAAGACCGGCGGAGCTATGCCGGTCTTCTGTTCTATACGAAACACAGCATGAGGAGGCTCACCAGATGACGGCCACACCGTGGGGATTCCGGG
>UQPL01000165.1:0-3818 GCA_900542895.1 uncultured Collinsella sp.
AGATCTGCGCATGTCTCGTGGGCTCGGAGATGTGTATAAGAGACAGCTTAAGCACGTTGGCAATGTAGACGTCTTCGCGTTTGAGCCCCGCCAGCGACAAAATGCCGTTGAGGTCCTCGCCTGCCGCCCCCACAAAAGGCTCACCCTGCAAATCCTCATTGCGGCCCGGCGCCTCACCAATAAACATCACGCGAGCGCGGGGGTTTCCCACGCCAAACACGATATTGTGACGCGACTGGTAGAGCTGGCAGAGGTGACAATCGCCCAGAACGGCCTCAATTTCCTCGAGTGCGACCTCACGTGGTGCCTGATGGGTATGGCCGGGGATGTGCATGACGCCCATAGCGGCTCCTACACGTAGACCTTGTCGAGACGCATGCCAAAGCCGCAGGCGACCTCGTAGTTAATCGTTCCGCGCAGTCGGGCCATCTCGTCCATAGTGATCTCGGCATCGCCATCGCGGCCGACAATGATCATCTCGTCACCATACTCGGCCTCGGGAATCTCGTGTGCCGGGTTGGACTGAATGGCGACCATAAACTGGTCCATGCAGATATTGCCAACCTGATGCACGCGCTCGCCGCGATACAGCACATCCATACGATTGGAAAGCGTACGCGATAGGCCATCGGCATAACCGATCGGCAGCGTGCAGATCTGAACGCGCGTACGCGGTACGCGGTAGGTAAAACCGTAGCCCACGCCCTCACCCATCGCAGGGTGTGCCACGCGCGTCACACGCGCATGGACGCTCATAACGGGATCAAGCTGCATCACGCGGCCACTCAGCTCGCACGGCTGCATGCCATACAAGCCAACGCCGGCGCGGATCATATCAAAATGCATCGAGGGGTCGAGCATCGAGGACGGCGTGTTGGCGCAGTGCACGATACCGCACTCAAAACCCGCATCCTTAATGGCCTGAACGGCCTCGGTAAAGCGCTGACACTGCAGCTTGTAGTCCCAGCCCGAAGGTTCATCGGCCGTGGCGAAGTGCGTAAATACGCCGTCGCACTGAATACCGCGATGGAAATTTATACCGCGGACAAAGTCGAGCACCTGCGTGTAGTGAACGCCGATACGATTCATGCCCGTCTCGATGGCGAGATGATACTTGCCCACTTTGCCCGCCGCGACGGCACATTCGCCATACGCAAGAGCAAAGTCAGACGTATAGACCGAGGGCATGATATCAAACTCGAGCAACGTCGGAATGGCCTCGATAGGCGGCTCGCTTAGGATGAGGATGGGTTTCGTAATCCCGCCCTGTCGGAGCTCAACGCCCTCGTTAACCGTCGCCACGGCAAACATGTCGGCACCGGCCGAATACATGATCTTGGCGCACTCAACAGCTCCATGACCATAAGCATCGGCCTTGACCACGCAGCACAGGCGCTGACGTGGATTCAGCAAGTTCTTATAGGCCCTCGTGTTGCGACGGAGCGCCCCGCGGTCGATCTCGACCCAGGACCAGCGCGTCAAATCGGCTTTATTCATGATTAGTCATCCGACCCTTCGTCCATGATTCCCAGATCTTCGAGCGCATCCTTTGCCGCCAGTTCCATGGCAGGACCGATCAAGTCGATAAGATCGGTCGCGATGACGCTCTTCTCACCATACTCCGTCGCCGCGGCAAAACCGGCGTAGCTGTGAAGTGCGACGGCGTACGAATACAGCAACTCCCAACGATCCATCTCGTCGCGCATGGTGGCAAGCGTGCCGGCCAAAATACCCGCGAGAACATCCCCCGAACCGGCAGTTGCCAGAGAAGCCGGACCCGAGAGCGGCAGCAGCACACGCTCAACGCCACAGATAGCCGTCGTCGGCCCCTTGGCAATGACCACCAGATTGTCGGAGCCTGCAGCCCAGACAACCTTCTGCGCGGCCGCAATCGCGGTACCAAGGTCGTTCACCTCGTCACCGGCAACCAGACGCGAAAGCTCACGATAGTGCGGCGTCATAACCAACGGCTGCTCGCGACGATACATCTCGGGATTACTATCAATACCGTCAATGGCAATCTTAGCAAGGCAGTTGAGTGCATCGGCGTCCAAAATAAGCGGCACATCAAGCTCGAGCAAGCCCGAAACCACCTGCATAGCGCCGGCAGATGTCGTCATACCGGGACCGCACAGTACACAGCTGTACTTCTTTGCAATCTCGCACACAGTCATGCGCGCAGCGGCGCCAAAGGAGCCGCGGGAATCAGACGGAATAGCAAAGACGGGAATCGAAGGAAGTGCCATGCGAATAAGATTGGCGCAGGCGTCAGGAGCCGCGACTGCCACGTAACCAGCACCCGCGCGAGCTGCAGACTTGGCCGCCATAATGGCAGCACCAGGATATTGCGCAGATCCGGCGACAATAAGCACAGAGCCACGGGAATACTTATCGATATTCGTAGGTAGTGGAGCAAAGTAATCAACTAAGTCACCGGGCTCGACAATCTCGGCGGCGTGGTCGACATCATCGATGACCTCGTCAAGACGGTCGTAAAGATTGCCGCAGATCAAATCGCCAGTATACTCAGGGCCATCAGCGCTATACAGACCAATCTTGGGCGCAATCATCGTCACCGTATGCTCGGCACGAATGCAGTCGTCATCAACAACGCCCGTCTCGGCATTCAGACCCGAGGGGACATCAATGGATACGACACAATCGGCGCATTCATTGACCGTAGGAATCCAGATGGAGAACGGCGCACGCAGATTCCCGTGGAAACCGGTACCAAAAATGGCATCAACAACAACATCGGCCTTATCAATCAAAACCTCGAGTTCGTCACGCGAGGGGCCGACACAAACGTGCACATCGCGGCCGGCAGTACGACGAGCAACATGACGTGCCAGAGCAGCAGGAATCTCATCCGGCTCAACCGGAGAAACGATATCGACGTCCACACCCTTATGGCTCAGAATATCGGCGGCAACCCAACCGTCGCCGCCATTATTACCAAAACCGACCAGAACGAGAACCCGATCGGGATTGAGCTTCAAGACCTCGTTGGCGGCAAACTCACCCGCTAGCTCCATAAGCTCGGCCTTCGAAGTCCCTTCGCGTTCGATGATGTCCTCGAGACGAACGACTTCTTCGGTACTCAAAACCGGTTTCATCTATGCTCCTAGCGTATCTTGCGAAGCATCGCCCAGGTGCTCCGTCAATGCTGAATTCTGCAGCTGCTCAAGCTCATCTAAAACAGAGCGAGCCTCTTTAAATGTCTGCGCTACGCGTTCCTTGGTGCTCACCTTTTCTTCCTTAGGCTTAGGTCGAGCATCTTCGGTAATCGCGATGGCATTCGCAACGGCTAAGTCTCCTGTAAGCGTAATGGAAAGAGCGACCTCAACAACACCCAGCTCTTGAGCGATCTCGAGTGCACGGCCCGAAAGCAGCGCCTTCGGTTTGCCGAGTTTATCACGCGTTACCGAAACATCCTTGCGACCCACGCCTTGACTAAAACCCGTGCCAAGAGCTTTAAGCACCGCCTCGCGCGAAGCAAAGCGGCTGGCATAGTGAGCAGCGGGACGCGATGATGCATCGCAATAAGCACGCTCTTCTTCGGTAAACACACGCCGAGCAAACGACGGCGTCTTTTCAAGAATTGATTTCATGCGGGAAATCTCGACGATATCAACGCCGATACCAGCTTCAGCCATGTTCACCTCCATATCGCACAGACTAAGTTATTGTAGCCCGTTCACAGAAGATGCGACAAACGAGGGTTATAAAACACAGCTACTATGTGAGACACAATCCCGCAAACGCAAAAAAGGGGGAGGCCGCGAGGCCTCCCCCTTCTCAGTTCAAGCGTACGGCTC
>UQPL01000166.1:0-3817 GCA_900542895.1 uncultured Collinsella sp.
CCCATCCCGGTGCCGCAGACCGTCTCGCGCGACGCGCTTGCCGGCATGGGCGGAGCCGCCGCGACCGGTGCCGCCGTGGGCCTAGGCGCCGCAGCCGGCATCGCCTCCAACATGGCGAGTACTCGCGCCCCGCAGCGCCCGCTCGCCCAGCTCGTCGACGTCGTGAGCGGCGAGAGCCATAGCATCACCTCCGCACAGGTGACCATCGGTCGCGAGCGCTCGGTTTCCGACATTGCCCTGCGCGACCCCAACGTGTCGCGCCGCCACGCCCAGCTCACCTTTACGGGCTCGGATTGGTCGATCGAGGACCTCAATTCCACCAACGGCACGCTCGTCAACAACCGCCGCATTACGCGCTGCCCGCTGCGCAACGGCGATCTGCTGACGTTTGGCCTGAGCACCTTTGAATTTAGGGGATAGTCGCTTATGAACATCGATATCGTCCTTTTTGCAGGCCGCATCGTCCTGGTCGCCCTGCTCTATATCTTCCTGTTCGCCGTCATGAAGACCGGCGTGGGACTTGTGCGCGGGCAGCGCCGCGACTCGGCTATCTGGACGATCGATGTGGACAAGGGTCCGCGCGGTATCCGCGGCATCCACGTAGACATGCTCGGCCCCGTCATCGTCGGTCGCTCGCCATCTTCGGACATCTGCATCAACGAACCGTTCGTCTCGGCCTCACATGCGCGCTTTTCGCTGCAGGGCCCGGCGCTCATCATCGAGGACCTCAACTCGCTTAACGGCACGCTCGTCAACGGCCGCCAGCTTGTTGAGCCCGCAACGCTGCGCGAGGGCGACGAAGTCCAGATTGGCGACGTGGTCATGAAGGTGAACCGTCGATGATCGACGAGGAGAACAAGTCCGCAACTATGACCGAGGCACCGGCCGCCGCCACAGCTGCGCCGGCCCACGCCGCTCCGGCGGGCTCCGCACCCGTGGAGCCCGAGGACACCGTGTTCTCCCTGCCTCTTTCGCATGTAACGCATGATATTTCGGATCTCGCCGATAACGAGGACGAAGAGGATGCCGTAGCGGCGCCCATCGGCGCACATGCTGCGGAACAGCCCACAGCGCCCGAAGCAACCCCGGCGCCGGCTCACTTTGCAGAGCCCGTCGCCGCGGCAATCAACGAGAGCGCTGCGGTGTTTGCGGCACCCGAGCCCGCCGCGCCGGCGTTTCCCATAGCCCCGGCATCCGAGGTTGCGCCCGCGTCTACGCCGGCGCCCGAGGCGGGGACATCCCCCGAGGACGGCCCTGCACCCAAGACCCCGCAGCCTGCGCCCGCAAGCGAGTCCGATGCCGTGGCCGAGCCCGCCACCCAGTCGCAAAACACGCCCGCGCCGTCGCACTTTGCGACGCCCGAGCCTATAGACGTCAGCCCGCAAGATGACGAGTCGACCGCCCGCGTGTCCGAGGAGCCCGACTCCCCGGACACCGGCGATTCCGAATCAAACGCCGAGACCGACACCGTCTCTCCCGGTGACACTGCCGAGATCGACGTTGCCGCCGTTGAGGCCAAGCTCAAAGACCCCGGCTCGACCATGAGCTTTGAGCCCCTGACCGAGGAACGCATCGAGACCGACTCGACCTATGATGCCGGCACCACCACGCAACTCATGTGGGGCGCCCGCTCTGACGTTGGCTGCGTGCGCCCGCACAACGAGGATTCCTACCTGGTGCAGTCGCCGCTCTTTTGCGTATGCGACGGCATGGGTGGTCACGCTGCCGGCGAGGTGGCCTCTTCTATCGCTGTCGAGACCATCGCCAAGACAGCTCCTCAGTCTGCCGACGCCGCACGCCTGGCGGCAGCCGTCGAGGCCGCCAACGCCGCCGTAATCGAGGCTGCCTTGAATGGCCTGGGCAAGCCCGGCATGGGCTGCACAGCCACTTGCGCCTATATCGAAAACGACACGCTCGCCATCGCCCACGTGGGTGACTCTCGCGCCTACCTGCTCCACGAGGGCACGCTCATCCGCGTGACCCGCGACCACTCCTACGTGGAGGAGCTCGTGGACGCCGGCGAGATCACGGCAGATGAGGCTCGCGTCCACCCCAACCGTTCGGTCATCACCCGCGCGCTGGGCTCGGACCCCGCTATGTATGCCGACCACTTCACTCTGCATATCGAGGAAGGCGACCGTCTGATCCTGTGCTCCGACGGCCTTTCGAGCATGATTCCCGATAGCGATATCGAGAACATCGCCACGCAGTCCTCAACCGCGCAAATCTGCGTCGACAACCTAGTGGACGCGGCGCTTGCCGCCGGCGGCCACGACAACGTGACCGTAGTAGTCGTTGACCTGGTTGACGATGGCGTTATGCGCGAGGCGCAGCGCGTGCGTCGCCGCAACATTACTATCGCCGCCATCCTGGCCCTCGTCTTTGTGCTGGCAGCTGGCATCTGGGCCTACACGGGTGTCACCGGCTCGTACTACCTGGGTACCTACCAGGGCAATGTCGCCGTCTGGCGCGGCCTGCCCGGCAAGCCGCTCGGACTCAAGCTCCACTGGCTCGAAAGCGAAACCAGCATCAAGCTATCCGACCTGCCCGAAGACACGCAAAACCGCCTCAAGGCGGGCATTCCGCAAACAAGTGTCGACGATGCGCAGGACACGATATCCAAGTACCGCCACCAGATCGACGAGGAGCAGACCCGCCAGGTGATCGACGCGCAAACGATTCGCGACAACACCAATCAGGGATCGACCTCCGAATCAGATTCCGAGAAAACCGCCGAACAGTCCGCCGAGGCCGAAGCCTCCGATAAGAATTAGAAAGGGAGTGCCGCTTATGAGTCGCCGCAACACCGAGCTGCTCTTGCTCATCGCCTCGGCGTTCCCCGTCATCCTGCTGTACGCGATGTACGTCCTCACCGCGGGCGCTGCCATCTCCTTTGAGACGCTCGCCGTACCGATCGGCCTCTTTGCTGCCTTTGCCGCGGCCCACATTGCCGTGCGCATCTTGGCGCCCGGTGCCGACCCCGCCATCCTGCCCATCGTATTTATACTTTCGGGCATCGGCATCACGTTCGTGACGCGTCTCGCCCCCGCTCTCGCAATCTCACAGCTCATCATCCTGTTTGTCTCGGTGGCCCTGATGGTGGGAACGCTCGCACTGGTCAAAAACCTCGACGTGGTCATGCGCTACAAGTACACCTTTGGCATTATCGGCATCATCCTGCTGATGCTGCCCATCTTTATCGGCACCACGATCTCGGGCTCCAAGCTCTGGATTCGCATCGCGGGCTTTACCATCCAGCCCGGCGAGTTCGCCAAGGTCTTTATCGTGCTGTTCCTGGCCGGGTACCTGGCCGAGAACCGCGAGCTGCTCTCCATCTCCAACCGCAAGATCCTGGGCTTTAAGATCCCTCGCCTGCGACTGCTGCTGCCGCTGTTTGCCGTGTGGGGTGTGTGCCTGCTCGTCGTCGTCTTCGAACGCGATCTGGGTTCGGCCGTGCTGTTCTACACCATCTTCTTGCTGATGCTCTACGTTGCCACGGGGCGCTTTTCGTATGTCGTTATCGGCCTTGCGCTCTTAGCCGTCGGAGCCGTGGGCGCCTACAAGTTCCTATCGCACGTTCAGGTGCGTTTCCAGGTTTGGGTCGATCCGTTTAAGGACGCCCAGGGCCAGGGCTACCAGATCGTCCAGTCACTCTTCTCGCTTGCCGATGGCGGCCTGGTCGGTGTTGGCATCGGCAACGGCATGGCCAACAACATCCCTGTCGTCGAGTCCGACTTTATCTTCTCGGCTATCGGCGAGGAGATGGGCCTTTTGGGCGGCGGCGCCGTGCTCATCCTGTTTATGCTCTTTGCCGTGC
>UQPL01000167.1:0-3746 GCA_900542895.1 uncultured Collinsella sp.
TCATGCGGGTAAGTACAGGAAGCAAACCAAAAGCTGACCAAATGCCGTCAAAAAACGGGCCGTACGCAGCAATGGTGTTGCATACGGCCCGCTACCAGCAGGTTTATAAAACCCCAGAGGTCCCTGTCTCCACAATTGGCCTAGAAAAGGCGCTCAGTCTGCAGAAAGTTTCCGCAAAAGCTCACGCGGTGCAGCGGACAAAGTCCATGTTTGCGAATGGCCTCGATATGCTCGGGGCTTGCATAGCCCTTCGACTCGGCCAGATGGTACTCGGGGTACTCGGCGTCGTACTCGACCATCATCTCGTCACGCGTGACCTTGGCCATGATGGACGCCGCGGCGATGCAGGCGATCTTGGCATCGCCCTTCACCACATCGCGCTCGTTAGGAACGGCGCCCAAGGGGTTGCCATCCATAAGCACGCAATCGGGCTCGAGCCCTGTATCGGCCACGGCGCCTGCAACGGCGGTACGGATAGCACGGGCCATGCCCATCTCATCGATATCCTTAGGCGCGATATGGCAAAAACCGATCGCCGTCGCCACCTCGGCAATCTTCACTGAGAGCAACTCGCGGCGCGCCGGCGTGAGCTTTTTGGAATCGTTGATGCCCCAGACACGCGGCTCCATAGGAAGGCAGACAGCGCATACCGTCAAAGGACCGGCCACCGATCCGCGACCCACCTCGTCGACACCAACGACCACCCCATCGCCGCCAAGCTCACGCATAAGCTCGTACATGTCATTGACGCGCTCGCGCTCGGCAAGCTCTTTGGCATGGCGTTTGAGGGCGCGTTCGCAAGCCTTGATCACCTGCTGGCGCGGGTCCTCGCGATAATGCTCCACGAGGGCGGGAATCTCCTCAAACGTAGCGCTCGCCAACTCACCGGCAACCTGCGATGCCGAAACCGAGCTCGTCATGTTGGCCATACCAGGCCCTCCTTGCATGCAAATCAGATAAAAAGAAGGGCCACCCGAAGGTGACCCTTGTGTCCAAACGAGTGGACAGACGCTGCGATCTTCTTAGCGCTTCTCGGGGATGCGAGCAGCCTTGCCCACCTTGTCGCGGAGGTAGTACAGCTTGGCGCGACGGACGCGACCATGACGAACGACCTCGAGCTTGGCGATCTTGGGGCTGTGAAGCGGGAAGGTACGCTCAACACCGACACCGAAGGACATCTTGCGGACGGTGAAGGTCTCGCGGGCACCGGCGCCGGCCATGCGGATGACGTCGCCCTGGAAGACCTGGATGCGCTCGCGGTCGCCTTCCTTAATGCGGTAGTGAACCTTGACGTTGTCGGCGACGCGAACCTGAGGAATGTCCTCGCGGATCTGCTGACGCTCGATTGCGCGGATGTAATCCATGTGCAATTCCTTACTCTTCTAGAGGTGCCGTACCACCTTGGCCGGCACGTAGTTGAACAAACGTATTCGAGTATACACGCGCGGGTTTCTGCTGCAAGAACAATTTTTTACGCAGACAAAAAGACAAAACCCGCACATGATAACCGCCCGTCTCACGAATGAGACGGGCGGCATGAAGGGGGCTACGCTAGGCGTCTAAACCCAAAACGTTAGGCGGAACGCTTGGCCTCGAGCTTGGCCTGAGCGGCAGCCAGGCGTGCGAGGGGCACGCGGTAGGGCGAGCAGGACACGTAGTCCACGTCGGCCACGTTAAACAGGCCTTTGATGGACTTGGGGTCGCCGCCGTGCTCGCCGCACACGCCAAAGTGCATGTCGGGGTTGGTGGCGCGGCCCTTCTCGACGGCCAAGCGCACCAGTTCGAGTACCGCCGTGTCGATGGTCTCGAAGGGATTGTCCTTCAAGATCTTCTTATGCATGTACAGCGGGATGAACTTGGCCTCGGCATCGTCGCGGGAGAAGCCGAAGGTGGTCTGGGTGAGGTCGTTGGTGCCGAAGCAGAAGAAGTCTGCGTAATGGGCGATCTCGTCGGCGACCATGCAGGCGCGCGGCAGCTCGAGCATCGTGCCCACGGGAATATTGAGCTCGACGCCCTCTTCGTCGGAAACCTCTGCGATCACGCGCTCGATAACCTCGCGGGTCTGGACATGCTCCGCCGTGATGGAAACGAGCGGAACCATGATCTCGGGGCGCGGGTCGACGCCTTCCTTGATGAGGCGAGCGGCAGCCGTGGCGACGGAGCGGACCTGCATGAGCGGCAGATCGCTAAAGACGATGGACAGGCGCACGCCGCGTAGGCCGAGCATCGGGTTGGACTCGACCATGCCGTCGATACGACGCAGGCGGGCGCGCAGGACGGCAAGCTCTTCCTCGCTGGCGCCAGCGGCTTCCTTCTTGGTGATGGCGACCTCGAGCTCGCGAGGATTATCCAGGAACTCATGAAGCGGCGGATCGAGCAGGCGGACGACCACATCGCGACCGGACATGGTCTTGAACATCGCCAGGAAGTCCTCGGTCTGAACCTTGAGCAGGTCGGCCAGGGCCTGCTGCTTCACGGCCTCATCGTCAGACAGGATAAAGCTCTGGATGATGTTCTTGCGGTCGCCCAGGAACATGTGCTCGGTGCGGCACAGGCCGATGGCCTCGGCGCCAAACTCGAGCGCGAGCGCGGCATCCTCGGGGTTGTCGGCATTAACGCGCACATGGTTGGCATGGCCACCGGTCTCGTCCAGGCGAATCTCGTCGGCCCAGGATAGGATGGTGTCCAGATCGCCGGTGAGCTCGGCGGAGACCAGGTCAACGGCGCCGTCGACGACGATACCCTGGGTGCCGTCGATGGAGATAACGTCGCCCTCGTGCAGCACGCGGTCGCTGCCCTCGATGCGCACGACCTTCTCGGCGGCGTCGATATGGAAGCGCTCAACGCCACAGACGCAGGGCGTACCCATGCCGCGGGCGATAACGGCGGCATGGCTCGTCTTGCCACCGTGGCTGGTCAGGATGCCCTCGGCGGCTACCATGCCCTTCAGGTCATCGGGGTTGGTCTCCCAGCGAACCAGAATGACCTTGTGGCCCTCGTTGGCGCGCGCGACGGCGTCGTCGCTCGAGAACACGACCTCGCCCACGGCGGCACCGGGGCTGGCGTTCAGACCGCTGGCCAGCGTCTCGTACTTCTTGGAGGCGTCAAACTGCGGGTGCAGGAGTTGGTCGAGCTGCGCGGTATCGATGCGGCTCACGGCCTCTTCGCGGGTGATCAGGCCTTCCTCGACCATTTCGATGGCGATGCGCAGGGCGGCGGTGGCGGTGCGCTTGCCAACGCGGGTCTGGAGCATCCAGAGCTTGCCCTGCTCGATGGTGAACTCGATATCGCACATATCGCGATAATGATCCTCGAGCGTCAGGAACACGCGCTCGAGCTCCTCACCTGCGGACTCGAGGCCCGGGGTGGTCTTGAGGTCGGCAATGGGCTCGGTGTTGCGGATGCCGGCGACGACATCCTCGCCCTGGGCGTTGACCAGAAAGTCGCCGTAGAACTCCTTAGTGCCGTCGGCCGGGTTGCGCGTAAAGGCGACGCCGGTCGCGGAGGTCTCGCCCTTGTTGCCAAAGGCCATGGCTTGGACGTTGACGGCAGTACCGAGCTCGTCGGAGATGCCGTGCTGTTTGCGGTAGATGCAGGCGCGCTCGTTCATCCAGCTGCCAAAGACAGCCTGGATGGCAAGACGCAGCTGAAGCTCAGGATCGTGCGGGAAGACGGGCTTGCCGTCGGCGACCTCGAGCTCGGGATACAGGGCGGCCTCGACGTTCTCGGAGAAGATGCCCTTGAAG
>UQPL01000168.1:0-3726 GCA_900542895.1 uncultured Collinsella sp.
CGCGTGGGCAAGGTAGGCATCGTCGCGAGCGACCTGGCTCGCGTAGCCAACGATGATGGCTTTATCGATCGCGAGTTTGAGCTGTGCAACACCGGTGGTCAGAATCGCGAGCTGAGCCCCAAGGGCATCGACAAGGGCGTGGGCGTGGCGCGAGCGCTGGAATACCTGGGTCGCACCGGCAACGCGCGCACCTTTGGCTTTGGTGATTCCGGCAACGATCTGGGTATGCTCGCCGCTGTCGAGACGGCCGTGGCCATGGGCAACGCCATGCCCGAGGTCAAGGCGGTCGCCGACTACGTGACCGACGATGTCGCACACGACGGCACCGTCACAGCGATGCAGCATTTTGGCCTCATCTAATGAATCCCGCGTTCTGACGTTTGCCCAAACTGCGACTCTTTGCTTTTGCATGCTCAATCGATTTATCAATCCAAACACTGAGGTGTTTATACCGTTCGCCGAGAAGATAAAAAACCGCAGTTCACGCCTTGATAAACGTAGGTAAAGTGTTTAGCAGTTTATCGGCCGTATGCTAACGAAAGGAATCAGGCAGATGGCAATCAAGGTGTTCGCTGACGGTGCAAACCTCGAGGGCATGCTCGACATGTACGAGAACGGCAACGTTCAGGGTTTCACGACCAACCCGTCCCTTATGAAGAAGGGCGGCGTGACGGATTACCGCGCGTTTGCCAAGGAGGTCCTGACCCACATCACCGATGTGTCCGTGTCGTTTGAGGTCTTTGCCGACGACGTCGAGACCATGGAGGTCGAGGCCCGCGAGATCGCTACCTGGGCCGAGAACGTCTACGTCAAGATTCCGTGCGTGACTACCAAGGGCGAGTCCACCGCCGAGCTGGTGCGCAAGCTTTCCGCCGACGGCATCAAGGTCAACGTCACTACCATTTTTACTCCCGAGCAGGTTGACGAGATGATTGAGGTTGTTGACGCCGAGACGCCGTCCATCATCTCGCTCTTTGCCGGCCGCATCGCCGACACCGGCGTCGATCCCATTCCGTTTATGACGGAGTCGGTCAAGAAGGCTGCCGCCAAGCCCAACTGTGAGGTCCTGTGGGCGTCCACGCGCGAGCTTATCAACATTTATCAGGCCGAGGCCTGCGGTTGCCAGATCATCACGGTGCCCAACAGCATCCTGGCCAAGCGCAAGAACATTGGTCGCGACCCGTACGAGGTCTCGCTCGACACCGTCCGCGGCTTTGCCAAGGATATCGCCTCGCTCGGCTTTCATATTCTGCCGTAAGCAAGGGTACCCCCTGTAGCGACGTGCAAAATCGCGAGTATTCAGCAAGGTAAAGGTCTTTATCAGTTAACCGAAGCATGGAACAGCCCCCGTTTTGGCTCTGACGACGCTAAAACGGGGGCTGTTTTTTGCTTTTTCGTCTCTGAGAGGCATCCGGAACGGTGGAATTTGCAGAATACTCGCGATTTTGCACATCGCTACAGGGGGGGGTACCTTTGCTTTGGCGGTTTACTTGCCCTGTACCATGGTGAGCGAGATCTTTTTGCGGTCGCGATCGACCTTCTCGACCCACACCTTGACCGTGTCACCGACGCGCACCACGTCGCTGGGGTGCTTGACGAAGCGGTTGGCCAGTTTGGAGATGTGCACGAGGCCGTCCTGGTGCACGCCCACGTCGACGAAGGCGCCAAAGTCGACGACGTTGCGCACTGTGCCCTTGAGCTCCATGCCGGACTCCAGGTCGTCGATGGAAAGTGCTGAGCGGCTAAAGACCACCTCGGGCGCGTCGTCGCGCGGGTCGCGACCGGGCTTCTTGAGCTCGTTGACAATGTCGATGAGCGTGAGGGTGCCGCAGTCCAGGTCGCTTGCCAGCGCCGAGATGCTGCCCAGGCGGCGCTCGATGTCGGGTACGCCGCCGCGGCTGAGCTCACTGGCTTTAACGCCTGCGCGCTCCAGGACGGCCGTGGCTACCTCGTAGCTCTCGGGGTGGACGCTTGTCGCGTCGAGTGGGTTCTTGCCACCGCTGATGCGCAGGAAGCCCGCGGCGTTGAGATATGCCTTGGGTCCCAGTTTGGGGACCTTCTTAAGCTGGCGGCGATCGGTAAAGGCACCGTTTTCCTCGCGGTAGGCCACGATATTCTTGGCCACGCTCGGCGTGATGCCCGATACGTATCCCAGCAGGCTCGCGCTTGCGGTGTTGACGTCGACGCCTACGCGGTTGACGACGTCCTCCACCACGTGGCCCAGAGTGCGCGAGAGCTCGGCCTGGTCAAGGTCGTGTTGGTACTGGCCAACGCCGATGGACTGGGGCGGAATCTTGACGAGCTCTGCCAGCGGGTCTTGCAGGCGACGGCCCAGGCTCATGGCGCCACGCACGGTGACGTCCAGGTCGGGATATTCCTGGCTGGCGAGCTCGGAGGCGGAGTACACCGACGCGCCGGCTTCGTTAACGATGGTGTAGCGAAGGCTGGGCGCCTGCTCGGCGATGAACTCCGAAACGACTTCCTCGGTCTCGCGGCTGGCGGTGCCGTTGCCGATGACGATGGTGTTGACGCTGTCCTTCTTGACGAGGCGGGCGAGCTCGCGCTTGGTGCCGGCGACGTCGTGGCGCGGCTTGGTGGGGTAGACCACGCCGTGGTCGAGCAGCTTGCCGGTCTCGTCCATGACGGCGACCTTGCAGCCGGTGCGGTAGCCCGGATCGAGCGCGAGCACGCGGGCGCCACGGACGGGGCGTGCCGAGAGCAGGCCCTCGAGATTCTTGGCAAAGACGTTGATAGCCTCGGTCTGGGCGCGAACGGTGAGTTTGGCGCGGGCCTCGCGCTCCAGCGAGGGGGCCATGAGGCGCTTGTAGCCGTCGGCGATGGCGGCATCGAAGACGGGCGCGAATACGCCCTGGCGTCGGGGCCAACGGCTGCCGAGGCGTGCCGTGGCGGCGGCGCCGTCGACGTTCACGCGCACGCGGAGCTTGCCCTCGCGCTCGCCGCGGTCGATAGCCAGCACGCGGTGGTTGGGTATACGGCGCAGCGGCTCGTCAAAGTTGTAGTAGGGCTCGTAGGGGGTCTTCTCGGCGGGGTCGGTGGCCTCGACGATGATGTCGGCGGTGTTTTGCGTAAAGGCGCGCAGGTCGGCGACGTTCTCGGGGTCCTCGGCCACCGTCTCGGCCACGATGTCCGCCGCCCCGGCGAGCGCCTTTTCGGGCGTGTCGAAGCCGGCGTCCTCGTTGACGTAGGCCGCGGCGGCATCGAGCGCGCTGCCCTTGGCCGAGGCCTGCATGATGATCATGTTGGCAAGCGGCTCCAGGCCTGCCTCGCGGGCCTTCTGCGCGCGAGTCATGCGCTTTTTGCGGTAGGGCTTGTAGAGGTCCTCGACACGCTGGAGCTGCGTGGCCTCGCGAATCTGCTGCTCGAGTTCGGGTGTGAGTTTGCCCTGGGCGTCGATGAGCAGAATGACGTCCTCTTTGCGCTGTTCAAGATTGCGCAGGTAGGACAGGCGCTCGTCGAGGGCGCGCAGGGCGACGTCGTCCATGCCGCCCGTGGCTTCCTTGCGGTAGCGCGAGATAAAGGGGATGGTGTTGCCCTCGTCGATGAGCTTGACGGCCGCCTCGACGTTGGCGGCCTTAAGGTTGAGCTCGCGGGCGAGCTGGGCGATAAGATCCATGGGACTCCTTGCGTTTAAGGTGCGTTTGCAGCACAGGGCTACCAAGGATACCACCCGTCCCAAAAGGCTGTTTTGGGGCCGCGCCACGAAAA
>UQPL01000169.1:0-3712 GCA_900542895.1 uncultured Collinsella sp.
GTGTATAAGAGACAGGGCTATGATTTATACTAAGGCGGTTGCTATCGAGTAATTCACACTTGGTTTGATTCGATTGTGAACGCGCAGCTAGGACGGAAAGCAAAGGAAGTTCTATGGAAACAGAGGATGCTGTCTGTTTGATAACTTCGATTGCCCTGATTCTTCTTTCAATCCAATACAGAAGAGGAAGATGGCTCAGCTCAATTGCTGGATATGATGTCACAAAAAGGGAGAGCGGGATTGATATGCGCCCTTACGCAAAGTTGATTTCTTCTGTGACGTTATGGATGGGGCTGCTGTTTTTCTTGTGGGCGGTAGAGGGCTGGGTACGCGATTGGAATACCAGTGTTTTTGAAGTTTTGGTTCTACTTCTGTTCAGCTTGGCCTCTTTGTCGTTCGTGCGGCTCGTTAGGTTTGTGTTTATGAGGCGATAGCCAGCGGGAGCGGGATGGACGACAAAATGGACCAATACAGCCAATTGTCAAAAGAATTTGATAGGGTTGGCTTAACAGATTTACTCGACGGCATATCCGTGGCGGGGGATAGGTTTTATGTTGTTGAGCACTTATTTGCATCGGCTAAAGGAAACCAAGAGTATCGAAAACGGTGCCCCCGGGCCCCGGGAGGGACTGCAGGGGTGTTCGGCTAACTGTGGGTACGACCTATTTGCTCAATGTGTTCGCCTGAGATCGGAAAATAACCATCATGCGCCCCACGACGCTAGTCCAGCTTGGTGCCCGGTACTTGCGGCGCCTCTTTAAGCCGCGCTTTGAGCTCGTTCAAAATGGAAACGGGCTGTCGATCGACAGCGTCCAGATGAAGTGTCGCCACACGAATGGGTGGCTGATATTCAAGCGAGCCGATGAGCACGGGAGAACCCAGGAACCGCTCGATTTCTTCTGCGATCGCGTCGGTCTCTTCGGGATCAAAGTCGTCGAAAAGCGCCGCGAACGTCGGCCCCGTCGAGCGGAACAGGCGACCCTTGCCGCGCGAGCATTCCATGAGGCAGGCGGCGCTTTCTGCCAAAACGCGGTCGCCCGCATCAAAGCCAAAGCGGGCATTGACCTGAGCGATATCGTCGATTTTGATGGCGATCAAACCAGCCTTGCGCGCCACGCGACGCATTTCGCCAATGGCGTTGACCAGGGCGTGAATATCGCCCAAGCCGGTTACCGAATCGGTCGTATCTGCCAAGCTTCGGTTGATGATAATGCCCACATACATGCCGGGCTCGGTATCGGTGCCGTCCAAGCGGTAGCCCGTGCAGTCGCAAAGCACGTATTTTCCGGTGGCACCCATTACGCGATACTGCATGTAGTGGAAGTGCCATGTGCCGTTTATCACCATGTCGAGCTCGGCACGTACGTTGTCGCGGTCCTCGGGATGAACGCGGGCGAGCCACATGTCGAGTGAGTTAAAAGGGTGCTGGGAGGGCAGGTCAAAATCGCGCACGGCGTTAACCGACCATTGCGATTCTCCCGTATCGAGATTGAGGATAAACGGATAGCGCGTCTCGGAGCTCATGGAGATCGCTTGGAACACCCGGTCGTTGCAGGGAAGCTGATCGACGATTGGGCGTTGCGGCGCGTCATCGTCTTTCGGTTGCTGCACACGATGCATAAGCTTATAGCGATACATCTTGCGATCGGCATCCATCGTCATCTGGCGACGCGTGTCGCCAGCAAGTGGATCGACGCGCGAGCAGCCAAAGCTAAAGCTGCCGATCATGGGCGCCTTGCCACCTGAGCTCGCCTCGATCAGCCTGGTACGCACCTGCTCCAAGCGCTGCTCGAGTTCAATCTCGTTTGCGGAGGGCGAGATGAGCACAAACTCGTCTCCACCGATACGGAACAGCATCTCATCGTGCTCCATGGTTTCGAAGAGCGTGCGGCAGATGCTCAGAATATAGCGATTGCCTTCGGCGTGGCCAAACCTATCGTTGCAATGCTTGAGATGGTCGATGTCAATATAGGCGCATGTGAAGGGGTCGCCTTTGCGCCAGAGTTGCTCGACGTGACGGTCGAATCCGTTGCGGTTGCCCAAGTTGGTGAGCGGATCGATATAGGCGTTGCGCTCAAGCAGCTGGCGCTCTTGTTGCAGGATGGCATGCGTCTTTTGCAGTTGCTCACCAACGGCGCGTAGCTCAGCAGGCAGCGCGGCAACATCGAGTTCGGCGGTCGAGACGCCGTTCGCAAGTCGCTGAAGATAGGCAATAATCGATTGCTCGCCCAGGCGATATGACTCGTTCATGATGGATAACCTCCTTGGGCGGAACAACGGTTTGTATCATATCCCCAATTCGGTTTGAATTGGGGATATAAGTTAGCTAATGGAGACAAATGTCCCCTTCGACGGTGGCGTTTTGCGCGCGAGCGTATCAGTTGTTATTGCCACCATCGAGCAATGCCTCAAAATCCTTCGCCGGCATGGGGCGGTAGTAGAGGAAGCCCTGAGCGTAGCGGGCGCCCATTTGTCGTAGCATGTTCGCCTGCTCATTTGTCTCGACGCCTTCGACCACGACGGGCAGATGGAGCGACTGCGCCATTTCGAGCATCGATGAAATGATTTGCGTGCTGCGGCCTTGATCGCGGTCGGTGGACACAAAGGTGCGGTCGAGCTTGATGACGTCGACGTTGACGTTCTTGAGCATCGCGAGCGTGGACTGACCGGTGCCAAAATCGTCCATATAGGTCGAGAAGCCGCGGGTGTGCAGGTCGGCCGTCAGTTTGTCCACGGCCTCGGATTCTCCCGTATAAGCCGTCTCGGTGATCTCGATACGCATGAGCTCGGGCGGTAGGTTGTATTGGGCGGCGAGCGCCCCCATATGTTCGGCAACGTCGCAGGCAAGGATATCCACGCGCGACACATTAAGCGAGACCGGAACCACGCGAAGACGGCGATCGAGACGCTCGCGAAGCCATATGGCGACACCCTGCCAAATGTACTTGTCGAGCGTCACTACAAAGCCGCTTTCCTCGAGTGCGGGGATAAACGTTGCGGGCGAAATGAGAGAGCCGTCCTTGTCAATCCAGCGGGTGAGTGCTTCGGCGCCAATGATCTCGCCGGTTTCCATATCGACCTGGGGCTGAAGGTAGTACGTGATGCGGCCGTTTGAGAGCGCGTGCTGGAACTCGGTCAGCGTGCGGTGGAACGCAATCTCGTGTTCATATTCCTCGGGGCGGAAAATAGCAATGCGCTCCTTGAAGTCGTTTTTGGCGCGTCGATTGGTAAACATGGCCTTTGCCTGCGCATCGATGGCGATCTCCTCATTGGAGTCGATGGGGTAAACGCCCATGGACGGCCAAAAACCTACGCCGTCATCATGTCTGGCTACGGCCTCGCGAACGCGGTTGTAGATTTGACGGACGGTGTTGTACTCAAAGGGGATGAGTACGCAAAAGTCATCTTGGCCCCAGTGCCCTGCGACGCCCATATCGGCATTCTCGATGTCCTTGAGGACCGTGCCCACATCGGCGAGTACGCGGTCGCCCTCGGCCTGGCCGTGCCATTCATTAAACAGGCGCATGTGGCCCATGTCGACCGTGGCGATGCACCAGGTGCCGTCGCGCCTTGCCTCGAGAAATGCGTTGGCGCGCCGCATAAACTCGCTGGGTCGATAGAGGCCCGTGAGCGAGTCGATACGTTCGGCTATGGCGCTTTTGCGCTCCGCCTCGGGTCTGTCTCTTATACACATATGACGCTGCCGACGAAG
>UQPL01000170.1:0-3703 GCA_900542895.1 uncultured Collinsella sp.
CACCGGCACCCGGAACAGGCCGGTGGCGGATGATGCTCGTATCCAGATCGCCGTAGACCGAAAGCGCCAGCGTACGCGGGATGGGCGTTGCCGTCATAACGAGCAGATCGGCACCGGGGCCCTTCGCGCGCAGAGCGTTGCGCTGGCCCACACCAAAGCGGTGCTGCTCATCGATGACCACGAGCGATAGATGCTTGAACGCAACGTTATCCGAAAGCACCGCGTGGGTGCCAAAGAGCACATTAAGCTCGCCCGATTTCAGCTGTGCATGGATGCGCTCGCGCTCTGCAGCCGGCGTGGCACCCGTCAGAAGCGCCCAGGACATGCCGGCCTGTGAGAGCAGAGGGCCGGTCTTATCGGCATATTGGCGCGCCAGCACGCCCGTGGGCGCCATAACGCAGGCCTGCGTGCCGCTATCGGCAGCCACAGCCAGTGCGCAGGCGGCAACGGCGGTCTTACCGGTACCGACATCACCCAACAGCAGGCGGTTCATCACACGCCCGTCATCGCACATATCGCGCAGGATATCCTGGAACGCGGCCTCCTGCTCGTCGCTCAGCGAAAACGGCAGGGCTTGCTTGAGTGCGGCCAGGTGCTCGCCCGCGGTGTGGGCATAGGGCACCACATCGACCAGGCCGCCGTCGTTGCGCAGACGCAACGCCAGCTGCAGGTAGAGGCACTCCTCGTAGGCCAGGCGACGACGCGCGATGTCGCGCTCTGCCATACTCGATGGAAAATGGATTGAGCGCAACGCGCGGGCATTGCTCATGAGCTTCCGCTTTGCGCGCAGCGGCGCGGGAATCGGATCGAACGGATTGCCGACGACCTCGAGCGCGCCGCTTACGATGCGGCGCATCCACGCCTGGCTCACGCCATCACTCACGTAATGGACCGGCAGGATGGTGCCTGCGGCACGCCCGTCCTCGAGCTTTTCAAAGTGCGGCGAGGCCATCTGCTTAAAGCCGTAGGCAAACTCGACCTTGCCCATCACGGCCAGGCGGTCGCCCTGCTTAAGCTGCTGGGCAATCCAGGGCTGGCGGAAAAAGGCGACCTGCAGCACGCCCGTCTCGTCAACGAGTGAGACCTCGGTCACCTGCATGCGCGGACGCGGCTGCTTTTGGACGATACGGTCGACCGTGGCGATGATGGTGCACATGGTACCGATGGGCGCCATCTCGATGGACCACGAACGGGTAAAGTCCAGGTATCGATGAGGGATATGGAGAAGGAGGTCCCCCACCGTCCGAATTCCCAGACGGCGAAGGGCCTCCTCACGTTTACCCGAAACATATTTGAGTCGCGCGATATCTTCATCGAGCGCATTGCTCTGGGCAAAGCGCTCCGAGACGCGCGGCACGGAGCACAGCTCGGACATGACGAGATGCCTACTCGATCGAGAAAATCACGGGATAGAGCGGCTGCTCGCCACGATGGGCGTCAATCTCCAAGTCGGGCTGAGCCTCCTCGATAGCGTCGACGATCTCCTGGAAGGCCTCATCGGACAGCTCCTCGCCGGCCAGAATCGTCAGTGCGTCGCCCTCCTCTTCCTCCTGCATGCGGTTGATGCAGTCGAGCGTGACCTGCTTCACGTCGGAGCCGACCACGTCGATGGAGCCGGCGATGATACCCATGACGTCACCGGAGTGAATCGGCGAGCCGTCGGAGGCGCTGGAGTCGCGCACAGCGCGGGTGACCTCGCCATCGCGGACCTCGCTGATGGCGTCGACCATGGCGGCGACGGCGTCCTCGAGCTCGGAATCGGGCAGGACCGCGAACAGCGCGGAGAACGCCTGCGGGACGGTCTTGGTGGGAACGACGGCAACCTTCTTGTCCGTGCAGGCAGAAGCGGCAGCCTCGGCAGCCATGCGGATGTTGCCGTTATTGGGCAGGATGATAACCGAGGTCGCGTTGACCTGGTCCACCGCGCCCAGCAGGTCGGCGGTCGAGGGGTTCATGGTCTGGCCACCCGACACGATCACGTCGACGCCGAGGGACTTAAGGATGTCGGCCTCGCCGGAACCGGCGGCAACGGCGACAAAGCCCAGGGCCTTCGCGGGCTCGGCGGCCTTTTCCTGGTCCTCGTGAATCTTGGCGGTACGGTCGTGGGCCTCCATCTCCATGTTGTGGATAAAGACCTCGTAAATCTGACCGAGCTGCAGCATGTGCTCGAGCACCAGGTTGGGGGTGTTGGAGTGCACATGGATCTTGTAATCGGGGTAGGCACCCACGAGCAGTTCGCAGTCGCCCATGGAACCCAGGAACTTAAGGCACTCGTCCTCGTCAAACGGGGCGTCGGCCTTAAAGAGGAACTCGTTGCAGTAGCGGAACTCCGAGCCCTCCCAGTCGTCGTTGGCCTCGATCTCAACGCGACCAAGGGCCGCATCGCGGGCAGAGCCAGCGGAATCAAACGTGGCGGAGAAATCCTCGACAACGGTGCTGCGGCCAAGCGCGGCGGCAACAAAGTTCTCCAGGAAGATGGCAAAACCAAAGGCGCCGGAGTCGACCACGCCGTTCTCCTTCAGAACGGGCAGCAGGTCGGGCGTGCGAGCAACGGACTGGTACGCCTCGACGACGATAGCATCGAGCGCATCCTCGGCCGAGAACTTCTTCTTCTCGCACTCATCGGCCTTGGTCGAGACATCGCGCAGGACCGTGAGGATCGTGCCCTCGATGGGCTTGCGGACGGCCTGGAAGGCGACCTTGACGGCACGACGGAAGGCGAAGGCAATATTGGCGGACGTAATAGGCTCGTCGGCAGAGACAAGGCCCTCGGCCACGCCGCGAAGAATCTGCGAGGTAATAACGCCGGAGTTACCGCGAGCGCCCATGAGAGAGCCGTGGGTGATGGCACCGGCGATGGCCTCCATATCGGCATCGGCGGGAAGGACAGAGAGCTCCTTGGTCACCGAGGCGAGCGTGAGCGACATGTTGGTGCCGGTATCGCCATCGGGTACGGGGAAGACGTTGAGCTTGTTGATCTCCTCGGCCTTGTCGGAAACGGCAGCCGCAGCGATCGGAAAACAGGTGCGAATGGTCTTTGCAATCATGGGTATTTGAATCTCCGTTTTCGGATGCTAGTTCAGACGGCTCTTGAGCGCGTCGATATGGATGCCGATCTTAAGGCTGGCGGGATCGATCTGGGCGATCTCCTGCAGGGTGAAGGCAACGGAGCTCGAAAGATTGTGGCAGACGGACTTCATGTTGACGCCGTTCTCGAGCACGACGTGAAGATCGACCGTAAGGCCGTTCTCGTCGGCGGAGACAAGCACGCCCTTGCGGAGGCGCTGACCGGCAAGCAGGCGCACGCTCTCGGCGCCCTGGAGCTGCTCAGCCATACCGACAACGCCATAGCACGTCATCGCGGCATAACCGGCAATATCGGCAATAACGTCGTTCGAGACGCTCAGGCTGCCGTTAATGGTCTCAGACACAAGAATCTCCTTTTCTTGGTGCTCGCGGCACCATGTCGTGGGAGCAATCATTGCAATATTCTACAACGACCGCGGCATGTTGAGGTGGCGGGCCTCGGGATTACATCCTCGACACGAAATGTTGATATGGTAACGTTCGCGAACGGCGATCGCGGCATGAAAAAACCCGCCGCATAAGCGACGGGTTTTACAACCTGGCTCCCCGGGTAGGACTCGAACCTACAACAGCGCGGTTAACAGCCGCGTGCTCTACCATTGAGCTACCGAGGAAT
>UQPL01000171.1:0-3694 GCA_900542895.1 uncultured Collinsella sp.
CTGCTGGGGCATGGCGGCGGGGCGCTGCTGCTGCGGGGCAGCAAACTGCTGCTGGCCGGCGCGCGGGGCGCTGGCGGCACGGCTTGCCGCGGAGTTGTTCTGGCCCAGGCCGTTTTGATAGGCGCGCTCTTCTTCGTACAGGCGGCCGAGCGTGGGGGCATCGACGTTCTCGGCAAAGACCGAGAACTTGCCGGCGCGCAGCTGCGGATCGATCATAAAGCGCACGAGGGGCTCGCCGACAAAGACATAGCGGCGCTTTTCGGCCTGCGCCTTCACAAACTCGCGGACCTCGCGCGAAAGCTCGGGGTAGAACGGGGCGAGCATGGGATCGTCGTCGGCGGCGATAAGGATGGTATAGAGTGCCGGCGCCGTGTTGACGCCGTTGATCACCAGAGTCTGATCCTCCATGTCGCGAGCGGCCTGCTTGGCAAGCTTCTTAAAGGAGAACGGGGCACGGGTGGCACCGAAGATGCCGGCCACGTGGTCCTCGAAGATGTTCAGGAAGTTCACGAAAGATCACTCTCCGTATAGGTTCTTTGGTATCCGAGCAAATATAGGCATATCCCAACGATTATAGAGGATAGGGTTCCCGCAACCGCCGCCTTGGCGACGACCGCGGCTGCAAGGCCGGCAATTTCCATATGGTGTGCAAGACAGGACGCCGCTGCGCAGCCGATGCCGGTGACAGCGATGGCGGCGATTGCGGCAAGGTTTGAGCCCTGATCGGCACGCTTGGCATGGGCATTGAGCAGCGCAGATGACGCTGCGGCAGTTGCCGCGACCAGCACAAAGGCAGCCCAAAGGAGTGGGTCTCCCAGCGCTGCGGCAACGTTACCGAGCCCCAGTACGCCTCCGGCTGAAAGCGCGACCGTGGCCAGACGGGCAAAAAGCGCGCCCATGCCCGTTGCCGCTGCGGCGCTTGCCGGGCCGAGCCAAAATGACGCGACGCCGGCGGTGACCCCAGCTGCCAGGAAGGTATTGCCGGTCAGACAGCCAAGCGCGAGTGCACAGGTGAGCGCGGCGCTCGCGGCAGCCTCGGTGCGACCCCAGGCGATCCACCAACCGGACATGGCGGCGGCAAAGATCACCGCGACGGGCAACATCGACAGGGTGCCCTGTGCCTGCATGGTGGCGTTGGCCATGAGCACCAAAAAGCCCACAGCCGAGATGGCCGAGCCAATCTGGGGGGCCAGGCCAGCCGCCGCTCCGATCGCGATGGCCGCAATGACCAGGCCGGGAAGCGCCGCGACCCCGGCCGTTTGCATCAGCAAAAAGCTAAAGGTGCCGCACGTTAGCGCCGAGATAGTGCGCATGGTGTAGTCGCGCGCATGGCTCCAGCGCGTGCCCGCCCAGCCGAGTGCGGGGTCGACCTCGATGGCGTCGTCCTCGTAGTGCGACGGCTCGATATCGTCGAGTTCCTGCTCGTCATCCGAAAGCTCGCCAACCATTTGCTCCAGGCTGCGACGGCCCTCGCGCACGCTGCCCAGACCGGCAAGGAGCTGGTCGCAAAATGCCTCGATGCTGTTGGGGCGGTCCTGCGGCATGGGGGAGAGCGCGCTCATGAGCGCGGCCTCGGCTCCCGGGGGAAAGTGTGGTATCAGCTCGCTGGGATAGGTGGCGCCGCCGATGATGCGGTCGAGCGAGTCGGCGGGCGTGGCCGCCATAAAGGGAGCGCTGCCGCACAGGCCCTCGTAGATAACGCAGGCAAGGGCGAAGACATCGGCGCGTTCGTCGACCGTGCCGGTCTCGATATCGAGCTGCTCGGGCGGCATGTAGCCGATGGTGCCGCCGCGTGAGCCGCCAAAGCCACCGGCAGACGACAGTCGCGCCATGCCAAAGTCGGTGAGCTTTACATTGCCCGAGTGGTCGATGAGCACGTTAGCGGGCTTAATGTCCAGGTGGAGTACGCCATTACTATGGGCGAAGGTGAGCGCCTGGCCCAGGGCATCGGCAATGGCCGCGGCCTCGTCAAAGGTAAGTGAGTGGCCGTCCACGCGATGCAAAAACTCGGCCAGCGACATGCCATCGACATATTCCATAACCAGGTAGGCATAGGCTGTGTCGTGCGTAAAGTCGATGACCTGCACGATATTGGGATGTTGAAGCATGGCGGCGGTGTGCGCCTCGCGCAGGACATCCATGATGTCGCTGGCGGGCATGCCGGCACCGTTGATAAGGGGGATGCGCTTAACGGCGACGCGGCGGCGCAGGTGCGTGTCGCGGCAGATCTCGATGGAGCCAAAACCGCCGGTCGCAAGTGTCTCGAGCGGCTGGTACCGCTTGAGCAGTTCGCGAGAGCTGGTGCCCTCCAAAGGAACGTCCGGCGAGAACCGGGCGGTATGTTGCGAGAAAAGCGGCATGGCCAACCCTCGTGCGTTTAAAGTTCGTTTGCGAGTGGCGGGCGCGGAGCCGAGCCGTTCGCGGTGGCATAGATGCTGCTAGTGTAGCACGCTCGGGTGCATGGGGAGGATAGCGGGATGCGAGGCTGCCTGTCTGGCTTGGCCCTCGTCTCGACCCATCCGGAAAGCGCGTCCCAGTTTTCGTCCAAATTGCGGGATGCGTTTTCCGAATGGGGTAGGCTGCGGAAACTGCATCCCAGAATATTGGCCTAGAACGGGATGCAGTTTCCGGATCGATACTCAAAAGGAAAGCGCATCCCGCTTTGATGCGGGGACTGCGGACAAAAGCTGGACCGTGATCTGGCTCGGATTGGAGTTCGCCTGAATCGTTGATGCTGGCTGGTGCAGGCGCGGAGATAAATGAGCAGCCGAGCGATATAATGACACGCTATGGAGGCCATATGCTCTTTTCCCGCTGCTCTGCCACATCTGCTTTTACCATTGCGCTTGTCGTAATGGCGGTTACCCCTTATCACCGGTTTTCATCTTCGATCGGCTTGGCATCAGGTGCAATGACCTGGCTCGTTATCCTCGGCGCATGCCTCGCGGCGTTTGGTCATGGTGTTGCGCTCCGCAAGGGGAGAGAAATAAGACGGCCGGGTCGCCTTGGCGTCTTCGGTGTTTTCCTTGCTGCTATTGCGGTGGTTCCCGAATGGGTCGACTTGGCCTTCTATGCTCGCGGAGATTCTATCCCAATCGTGTTTGCACCAATCTGGTTGTTGCATGGTGTTTCGTGTACCTTGTGCTTCACTGGGTCGTTGCTCCTCTCATATGTAATTTGGGATACGGCGGGCTCTCCTTTGATACGGGGGGCGGCGCGGGACGGCGAAAGGGGGACCCGCCGATCGCAGAGCGCGCTTTTTGCAGAAACAATAGTTGTCCTGTCTTGCCTGCTGTTTTGCTGTCGAGTTTCATGGAGAGTCGTTCCCGAGCCATGGGGGATGCCCTCTGTAACGGCCGCATCAATTGGCATCGTGCTTTTAATTCCTCTGGTCTACCTCGTATTGGCTGCGGTCCCGCTGCTTTGCTGTCCCCGCGCCTTTGGTCGGGGGCAGGGCGACGTGTTTGCCCGTTCTGTGCTCGTAGCAGTTCCCATTGGCCTTGTTCCGGCTGTCGAGGTGGCATACTTTGCAAGCGATGCCACGGTCATTGCATCACTGTCGATGGGGTCCGCTATTGCTGTTGCCGCCTTCGTATACACATTGCTAAGGGAGAAACGGGACAACAATTCGGATACCCCTCGCACTGTCTCTTATACACATCTCCGAGCCCACGAGACATGCGCAGATCTCGTA